>NZ_CP151841.1:0-300000 GCF_046736315.1 Algibacter sp. AS12 | reverse complement strand
CAATATGTTAAGATATTTGTTCATCTATAGGATGAACGCTGAAGACTCGAGGTGAAAGCCGACAGTCAGCAGCTATAACTTAAGGTGGTTATAGCGATGGGGCTCACCTCTTACCATTCCGAACAGAGAAGTTAAGCCCATTAGCGCCGATGGTACTACATTTGTGGGAGAGTAGGTCGTTGCCTTTTTTAATCCTCAACATTTATTTGTTGAGGATTTTTTTTGCGCTAAACTTAAGTAGAAATAGATTCACTTAGCCTATCCACTAACTTGGGCGGATAGCTGCGGGAGCGATAGAAACGGCATCCTTTTTATGGCTCGATACGTACTGCTGTTTGTTGGGAGATAGGGTTTGACAGATGGCAACGCCGCTTACTCCTCTCAATTACATAATAAAAAGATATAATTGATAGCGAGGTTTTAATTTTCTTTAAAACCCGCCAATAAAATAGTTCAATATTAGTATCTTAATCCTCTAAAAAAGTTAATTGTTTGATGAGTGAAAATAAGGAATTAGATTTGGCTTGGTCGTTTGTTAACGATACCAACCGATCCATTTTTTTAACGGGTAAAGCGGGTACTGGTAAAACTACGTTTTTACATCGTTTAAAGATGAGTTGCCTAAAACGTTTAGTAGTAGTAGCGCCTACAGGTGTTGCCGCAATAAATGCAAAAGGTGTTACTATACATTCTTTTTTTCAGATGCCTTTTGGACCTATTTTGCCAAATGAAGATTTAAACGCGGGTAAGGGGTTTAATAGGCGATTTAACAAAACTAAGATTAATATTATTAAATCGATGGACCTTCTGGTTATTGATGAGATTAGTATGGTTCGTGCCGATTTGTTAGATGGTATTGATAAAACGTTACGTCGTTTTAGAGATCGTAATAAGGTTTTTGGAGGTGTTCAAGTTTTAATGATTGGTGATTTACAGCAATTATCACCAGTTATAAAGGAGCAAGAATGGGAGTTGTTAAAACCGTTTTATGCTAATGGTTTCTTTTTTAGTAGTTTGGCTTATAGGCAGTGTAATGCCGTAACCATTGAGTTGAAGCATATATATAGGCAGGAAAACCCCAAGTTTATTGAAATTTTAAATGAAATTAGAAACAATAGGCTAAGTGAAGCAGCTGCGTCGGAGCTAAATAAACGTTTTGTTCCTGATTTTACGCCAAAACCGGATGCTGGGTACATTTCTTTAACAACACATAATAATAAGGCTGAATCAACAAATAGGGCGGAGTTAGCCAAATTAACCACTAAAACACATATTTATAATGCTGTGGTGGATGGTAAATTTCCGGAATATGCTTATCCTAATAATGTGGCATTAGAGTTAAAGGTTGGGGCTCAAGTTATGTTTGTAAAGAATGATAGCAGCCCCGAAAAGCGTTATTTTAATGGTAAAATAGGTAAGGTTATTTTGTTGGATAAGGATGAAGTGGTTGTGCATTGTCCGGATGATGATTTTAACATAAATGTTACCCCAGAGATTTGGGAGAATATAAATTATACTGTTGATGCCGAAACTAAAGCTATAACAGAAGAAAAAATAGGGAGTTACACCCAAATGCCTTTGCGTTTAGCTTGGAGTATAACCATACATAAAAGCCAAGGGTTAACTTTTGAAAAGGCCATTATTGATGCGCAGGGTGCTTTTGCACATGGGCAAACTTATGTGGCGCTTAGTAGATGTAAATCGTTAGAGGGTTTAGTGCTTAAAAGTAAAATTAACTCAAGCCAAATTATAAGCGATGGTAATGTTACCACATTTAATGAAAATGCAGAGCAGAATGCTCCAGATGATCTTGTTTTAGTTGATTCTCAAAAGAGTTTTCAGTTAGATTTAATTGCTGAAGTTTTTGGGCTTTACCCATTTATATATCCTATAAATAGAATACTAGATATTTTTTATAAAAATAGAACTGTTATAAAAGGTGCTATTGATGATGTTTTTGTACCTATAAAAGACACTGTTACTAATTTTTTAAAAGTAGCAAATGGGTTTAATGCGCAGTTAAAAACACTTGCAGAATGTGATACTTTACCGGAGCGGAGTGCTATTATACAAGAACGATTTAAAAAAGGCGTGCACTATTTTTTAGATATTTCGGAATCAAAAATAGCTAAACCTTTACAGAGTTTTACTTTTACTACCGATAACCAAGCTGTGGGCAGCGAAATTACAAAGCATCTAGATGCTTTAGAGGATTTATTGGCTGTGAAATTGCATTACTTTAAAGGGCTTTCGTCTGGTTTTACTGCAAAAGGAATTTTAGAGCTTCGGGCTAAATCGGTATTTATTGGTAAAGAGAAGCCCAAGAAGGCTAGAAAATCGGTTGTTGAAGGGACTAGTAATGTTGAGCTTTTTGAGAAATTACGAATCCTTAGAAATGATATCGCCAAAGAGAAAGACTTAATTCATTACCAAATATTTGCTCAAAAAACATTGTACGAAATGTGTGAAGTTTTGCCTACTAATACTGCAGAATTATTGAAGGTTAATGGCATGGGTAAAACCCGTGTTGATAAATATGGAGCCGCTATTTTAAAGGTTATTAAAGCCTATTGTGATGAACATGATATTGAAACATCTGAAGAAGTAGAATTGTTTGAGGAATCGAAACCAAAGCGAGTAAAGGGCGATACCAAAAAGGAATCTTTACAACTTTTTAAAGCGGGTAAAACCATTACTGAAATTGCTAATAGTCGTGAATTGAATGAGAACACTGTTTTTGGACATTTAGCGAGTTTTATTGATACCGGTGAAATTAAAGTAACCGATTTAATGTCCATTGAATTTTATAACGAACTAAAAGCAATAATCCCCAAAACTAAATTTGAAAACCTATCTGATTTAAAACATCAGTTAGATGATAAATATAGTTATGGAGAGTTGCGGTTGGTTATTAACGATATATCTAAGTGACATTTTATTTTTGTAAACTGAATGTTTCTGTTAGTTTTGATTTTTACCGCTTAATTATTAACTTTTTTGAAACGTTTCCGTTTACGGAGAAAATATTCAATAGGTATATGCCATCTGATAAGTGACTAACATTAATAGTATTATCGTTATTTAAGTTAATCTTTATTTCTTGTCCTGATACATTATACAAAGTAACAGAAGTAATATTAGTTTGGTTATTGGGCTTAATATTTACAATGTTACTTGCTGGGTTAGGGTATAGAAGTACATCCATCTCTATAAGTTTCTCAATGATATCGAGAGTGAGTGCAGAGGTTAATTTGTTTACTGCAAAGCCATCTCCGTTACCACCATTGTAAAGTGTAAGCATAAGCCCAGATAGATAATTGTTAGAACTTAATAGGTTAGCAAAACCATCGCCGTTGCCACCATTAAAAATTTGTAGCATAAATCCTTTTAGGAATAGATTTTCTTTAACCAAAAATGTTGATCCATCCCCACTATTTCCTATGTATAGAATACTTAAATCGTTACCATTTAATATGGTTTGATATAGTTTATTGGAAAATCCATCGCCGGTATTTCCTTTGTATAGACTTGCAATTAAGCTTCCTTTTAGTACCAAAGCAGCTGTTTTACTAGAAAATCCATCGCCTGCATTACCATTGTAAATTCGGAAATTTGAATTTGATAGTAACATTTGATTCCGTTGACTATCAAAGCCATCTCCTGAACTTCCTTGGTACAGCACCGAAAAAGAGGCGATTTCTCCGGAAAGCTTACTGCCATTAAGATAAGAGTAGTCACTGCCATCATCTATTCCACCTGTATATTGAGCGTTAAGTTGATACCCTAGAAATAGCAATGCGGTTATTGCAAATAATTTTTGAAGTGTCATGTTTCCAATGAATTAATCTTCTGTTCTTACCCCACGAAATCCAAGTCTATTATTAGACCCTGCGAGTGATGTAGCAGCATCATATCTATCGGATACTCTAATATATATAACACCATTAAAAAATGAGCCACCTTTATATCCTATACCTGTATTGTCTGTGGGCCATGAGGTAACATTGGCTAGTCCGTTTACTAATATTTCGCCATCTCCGTGTACGGATGTAAAAGCCCTACCTTCTGGGTTTCCAACCGTTATACAACGCTCGTATAAATTTCCGGTTAATTCCATTATACCGTAATAACTGCCACCTGTCTCTTCTCTTGTTTTATTTAAAGCACTTGCCGCTAAAGCTCCCACTCTTTTAGGGCCAGATGTAGTGCCATTGGTACTACTATAATGAGCATTTCCGGTGTTTACTTCTGGATTTGTAACTATTTCATTGGGCTGAGATATATTAACTATATTATAATCATTGTCGGCAATATTACTATTTCCCCAAGCAAACTCATCGGCCTTTGGGGTAATAGGTCCTCTGCAGGCTTTTTCATATTCTAATTCTGTCATTGGTCTAAGTCCAGACCAATCTAAATAGGCATATAATACATAATTGTTTACATAATTAAGTGGTAGGTCTGGCGATGTTGTTGTTGCCGTAGTACTGCCCTCTTCCCAAGCAATTGTATTCCTGTTAAGCTCAGTGTCTTGGTTTTTACCGGAAGCTCCCGTAATATCATTTTCAATTTTCTGTGCAGGAGTTAACGTGTTAAAAAAACTAACATATTGGCCTTGAGTCATTTCATATTTCATGCAATAAAAGGATTGGTAACCTTTCGGGAATGCTGCCGGAATAGGACCTAATTGGTCACCAGGACGTGATGCATCTGCAGGATTATTATAATAAAGGTTCCCTAAGCCTCCATTTACTGTTATCGCATTTTCGGATTCTACTCGATATGGATTATTTGTGGTCCATGAATAAAATTTGCCAACCTCTGTTCCTGGGCTTCCTAGAGAAAATGGTCCTTCTGGTACGTATACCATCTCTAGAGCAAAAACTTGTATGTCTATTATATCGTTAGGGTCTATAGAACCGTAGTCCCAACGCAGTCTTATGCCTTGTAAATCTAAATCGCCACTACCATCGCTATCTCTATAAATAAAGGCTCCAACACCATCTTCGGAGATATCAATAGTACTGCCGGATGCAGCGACAAAATCGGTTTGTGCTAATTGGGCGTGTTGCCAATCTCCACTATTTACTCGGTATTTAATAAATACCCATGCGGCATCCCAATTAGAAGGTCCAGCACTTAGGCGCCAAGAGTTCTCCCAACTTAAATCGAACTCGATTTGTACCCATTCTGGTTCGTTAAGATTTTCCAAAGAAATATTACTTACTGTAATATTGTTAGCATTACTTAATAAGCAAAAAAGCAGTGCTAATGTTAATGTAAATTTTAATTTCATTTTAATAAATTTATTTGATTAATTTATATTTGAATATTAAAAAGTAGACTAGGGAGAGATTTGGAGCAAAAAAAGTGTTGTAGGTTTTAATTTTAAAAAAGGGAATAAATCCAACGGTTACATCTTCATTATCCCCAATTTCCTCACTTGATTAATAGCATCTTTATTTCTTCAATTTTATCGATTTTATAATTTTATTGTTAAGCATGATATTTAATAAATATTGTCCTTTTTTTAAATGATCTATACTTAAATAGATGTTTTGGTTTTCATCTGTATTTAAATCATTGGATTTATTAGTCATCACAATTATTAATTCATTTGTAAAAAAGCAATGATGTTAAAGACATCTTGGTTGTAAAATTATAAGGAAAGTAAATGTTTGGATATCAAATATGTAACAAAGTATGCTACATATGTAACATGGTCTTAAAACCCTTGTTACTGCTGGCTTGAAACGTATTCTGAAGGTGTGCAATTATACGTATCTTTAAAACATTTTATAAAATACGACGGTGTATTAAAACCTATTTGATAGCCAATTTCTGAAATAGATAGGTCTGAATTTAGTAGTAATTCTTTACCAAGTTTTAAGCGTTCGGTTCTAATTAGTTCGGTGGTTGATTGTCCTGTGAGCGCTTTTAATTTTCTATGAAGTTGCATTCTACTCATAAGCATTTTGTCGCTAAAAACTGCCGATGTAAATGCTGGATCTGTAATGTTTTCGTTTAAAACGTTTTTAAGTTTAATTAAAAATTTTTCTTCAATTGTTGTGGTTGCAATATCTTTTAACTCTAAACTTTTGGTATAGCGTTGTTGCAGTTGTTGCCTTAATGTAATAAGGTTTTTTACTTTAATTTTAAGGGTTTCGGTGTTAAAGGGTTTTACAACATAATCGTCTGCTCCAGTTTTTAAACCTTCAATTTCATTGTCGTTTCCACTTTTTGCGGTTAATAAAATTATAGGAATATGACTTGTACGTTCGTCTTGTTTTAAGGTATTACATAATTCTATACCATTTGTTTTAGGCATCATAATATCACTAATAATAATGTCTGGTATAAATTTAATAGCTTTTTTTATTCCAGATTCGCCATGTATAGCTTCTTCAATGGTATATAAATCGTTAAATATGGATTTTAGAAATATGCGGATATCTTCATCATCTTCAACAATTAGCATTAATGGTTTGTTAGATGGTTTGGTTACATTATTTAAATGAGAGGCTGGTAATGTTTCATTTTTAGAAGGAAAACTATCTTCTACAATTTCAGAAGAATTAAAGAAAGAACGCTCAATTGGAAGGGTGATTGTAAATTGAATGTCGTCTTTGTTTAAAGCATTTGCAACAATGTTACCGTGCGATAGTACAATAAGTTCTTTTACTAAGGATAAACCAATACCAATGCCATCGGAAGATTTACTATTTTGGTAGTACCGCTGAAAAAGTTTGGCAATGTCTTCAGTCTTTATAGTATTACCATTATTTATAACCGTAATAATAATTTGTCCTTTTTGAATAGAAACATCAAAATTAATAGTGCCTTCCTTTGGTGTATATTTTATGGCGTTTGCTAATAAGTTAGTTACTATTTTTTCGATAACATCCTTATCATACCAAGCATTTTCGATGGGCATTATATTATAGGAGAAATTAATATTTTTTTCTTTGGCTTTAAATTGAAATGCTTTTACTAATTGTTTTAGAAAAACACCTAAATTACCTTGACTTACCGATAAGGTTAAGTTTCCTGTTTCTAGTTTAGATAAATCCATTAGCTGGTTAACTAGGTTTAAAAGACGTTTAGAGTTTCGTTGTACTAATTCTAATTCTGTTTTATCGGACTTTGATAGTTTTGGATTGTTTAATTGTTTTTCAATAGGGCCAGTTATTAAGGTAAGCGGTGTTCTAAACTCATGAGAAATATTTGTGTAAAGTTTAGTTTTAAAGCCGTTTAATTGTTTTAAGCGTTCGGTTTCTTTATGTTCAAATTGCAATTGCATTTTTATAAGCCAGCGCCATTTAAGATATTTATAAACTGCAAACGCTATTAAAATACCTAAAATAACATATGCCATAATGGCTAAGTTGCTTAAAAACCAAGGATTTTTTATGGTAAATGAATAGGTAGCAGGTTCGTAATTCCATATACCATCATAATTACTTGAGATCACTTGAAATATATACGTGTTAGGAGGTAAATTAGTATAGTGGGCTATATTAGTGTTTCCTGAAGCTATCCAGTTTTTATCATGATTAACGAGTTTATACTTAAAGGCATTTCGTTCGGGTTGCGAAAAATGCAGGCTAGAAAAGGTAAACGTTATGGTATTATCGTTATGTTTTAATTTTAAATTTTCAGTTAGGTCTCTAGGTTTAGAGAAGATTTCTAATTTAGAAATTATAGTTTTAGGTTTAACTGTGTTAAAAGTTAGTTGCCCAGGATGAAACCAATTGATGCCTTCTAAGCCACCAAACATTAAAGTGCCTTTTTTATCTAAATAATAAGCGCCTGTATTAAACTCTTTAGCCTGTAATCCATCATAAGTACTAAAATTTTCGAATTGTACTTTAGCATTAATTTTTTTTAATTGGCTTAAACCATTGTTTGTACTTAACCACAAATTTTGGTGTTTGTCGGGTAGAATGCCGTAAATAACATCGTTGGGTAAGCCTTCTTCTTCAGTATAAGTAGTAACCGTATTTTTTATGGTATTATATCTTTTTAATCCATTTCCAAATGTGCCCACCCATAGTATACTATCGTTGCTATAAAGTGATTTTATTTTGTTTGATATAAGGTCTATTTTGTTAATAGTTTTTGTTTTCGCGTCAAGCTTATATAAGCCGTTATCATCCGTTCCAATCCATATATCATTTTTATTATCGATAGTTAAATCTCTTATATTGTTGGACTTTAATTTTGAGTTTTTGGTGTTGTATTGTTTTAAAATGCCTCTGTTTTTATCAAATAATAAAACACCATGACGTTCTGTGCATAACCAAGCTTGGTTGTTAGTTGCTTTAATGATACGCCAAATTGTAAAATCTGAAATTTCCTGATAAAATTTATAGTTCCCGTTACTTTCAATAATATTTAGACCGTATCCTTGGTGCCCAATCCATAGATTATTTTCTATAAAGTTTAGGCTAATTATTCTATTACTAGCTAACGGTGTGTTTTTTGTTGTATAGGTTTTATAAGTATCTGTTTTTAGGTTTACAACCGTTAAACCTTTTCCAGAAGTTCCAATCCAAATATTATCTAGACTGTCTGTGGTTAGACATCTAACCATATTTACATTTACCGTTTTTGGGACTTGGTTATTAGTTAGAATATTAAACTTTATTAAGTGCGTATCGTAATAACTAGCACCTGTACCATCGGAGCCAAACCAAATTATTCCTGTAGCATCTTCGTATAGACAGAGCATATCGTTATAATGAATTGCAAACGGATTGTTTTTATTGGCCTTAAAGTTTTTTATGCTATTAGTTCTAAAATCAATAAGATATACGCCATTACCGTATGTTGCAATCCAGAGCCTATTTCGGCTATCAATTAATAAGTCTTCAATATTTAAGTTTTTGGGAAGTTCTGGCGATGCATATTGGGTAAATGATTCACTGTCTTTAGATTTAAAAAATAGACCTGAGCCAAAGGTACCTAGCCAAATGTCGTTCTTTTCGTTTGTTTTTAAAACGCTAAAGTTTGTTGATTTAGAGGTTGAAACCTTTATGTTGTTATAGCTGTTATCTTTATTTAAGCTATATACATTACCCGAGGTAGCAACATATAAGCCGTTTTCATGTTCAAGGATATTATATACGGTTTTGTGTACTTCTTCATTTTTAAAAACTTGAAGGGTATCTTTAGTTTTTGCGTCAATTTTATAAAGGCCTTTATCATAAGAGCCAATAAATAAATTTAAGTATTTGTCTTGAAAAACTATACTCGCTTCAAATGGGAGTTTTATGGGTTTAAAATCGTCAGTTTGGGGTTGGTAAAGTTCTAATTTACCAGAGTGTGTGATGATCCAAAGTCTGTTTTGTTTGTCTATATATATTTTACCAAGTCTACTAAATGTTGCTCTGGTAATATCTTCAAACTGCTTGTTGTAATGTTTAAAATCTCTGCCGTTATATTTATTTAAACCATCTTGGGTAGCCATCCATAAATATCCAATACTATCTTGCGCGATACTTATAACGCTATTTTGAGATAAACCATCATTGATAGATAATGTCTTAAAAGAAAATTGTTTTTGAGGATAAATAGGGGCTAAATAGGTCCCAATACTATCTTGTGCATTTAAAAAACAGCAACAAAACATTACCAGTACAAAGGGTATATAAACGATTGTTTTATAACAATGATGTACCAAACCAGAGATAGAATTAGAGTTATATTGTTTTGTTAAATAGCTGTTTTTATTCAAAACAAGGTAGTGATATTTTTTAACTAAGTAAAATTCAGTTATTTAATATTTAGTGTAAGGAAATAGTAAAAGGAAGACTAAAGGCGCATTAGCTTAATTAAATTTATTTTAACTATTTTAGTGTCCATGAACGTTATTGTTGAATCTACTTTAAAAACTCTCCAAAAATCACAAATTTTATTAGATAATTTGTCTAATGAGCAATTGTGTGATGCTTCGGTACCGCCTTATCATTCTAGTATTGGTACACACATTAGGCATATTTTAGACTTTTATGATTGTATTTTAAATGTGAATTCTGAAAACCAGATAGATTTAACAGCAAGAAGTAGAAATAAAGCCGTAGAAGCCGATTGTTGTTGTGCGAGAGATTATCTTAATTTTATTATTGATAAATTGAATACTATTGTGTTTAATATCGCGGACAATGTAATTGTTATTGATGATTTAGGATTAGGAAAAATAGCAATACCCTATACTTACGGCGCATTATTAGCTCAGGCCAACAGCCATACCATACACCATTATGCTATTATAAACTATATTTTTGATAGTTTAGGAATTGTTTTAAATGATTCTGATTTTGGATATAACCCAACAACACCTAAACAAGTTACTTTAAAGTGATTTTTAGCAAAAGAATGTTTTCGATACGCTTTTTTTAAAATAGCAGTCGAACTTAAAACACGAAATAAATTAAGCTTACTTCTTTTTGAACATACTGTTCATTATTAATTTGATGCCTTTAAAAATTAGAAAAATAGCAAAGGCACAAATTAAACATCCTATTACTAAAAGCGGAATGTAAAGTTTATCATCTGGTTTACTAAAAGCAAAACTTAGTAAAACAGGTCCCATAAGAAGACTTAATGCTGCAAAAACTAGTGTTTTTATGCCTTGAAATAATACGGTTTTATCTGTTTTATGCTCTTCCATCATTATAGTGTTTTACTGCGTTTCTTACGCTTTTATGTTCGTTTAATAGTTTTAAAGCTTCGGTTTCAGAAACATTAATTTCTTTCATAATCATTCTAGCACCTCTGTCCACAAGCTTGTTATTGCTTAGTTGCATATCTACCATTTTATTACCTTTTACATGACCTAATTGAATCATGGTTGAAGTGGTAATCATATTAAGTACCAATTTTTGTGCTGTTCCAGCTTTCATTCTAGAACTGCCGGTTACAAATTCTGGACCAACAACCACATCTATAGGGAATTTAGAAACATTAGAAAGTGGACTATTCTTATTACAAGAAATACAACCAGTAATAATGTTGTTTTCATTACATTTTTCTAAAGCAGAAATAACATAAGGTGTTGTTCCTGAGGCAGCAATACCAATTACCACATCTTTAGAGTTTATTTTATGTTCCTGTAAATCCTTCCAACCTTGAGTTTTGGAATCTTCAGCAAATTCTACTGCTTTTCTTATAGCCAAATCGCCGCCAGCAATTAGCCCGATAACTAAATCGTAAGGCACTCCAAATGTAGGAGGACATTCTGATGCATCAACAACCCCAAGTCTGCCACTTGTACCAGCGCCCATATAGAATAAGCGTCCGCCATTTTTTAGTTTATCTACAATTTGAATAACAAGAGCTTCTATTTGTGGCAATGCTTTCTCAACGGCGTAAGGTACGGTTTTGTCTTCTTTATTGATATTAATTAGCAATTCCGAAACACTCATTTTTTCTAAATGATTATGATTGGAATCTTGCTCAGTGGTTTTAATGAAACTCATAGGTCAAAAGTACATATTTATTTAATCGACTAAAACGTATTTTGTGTTGTTTTATAATATTAACGTTGCTTTTTTACTGATTTATTTAATGGTGTAAGTAAACGCATCGCTCTCTGAAACCCTAAAATAGCCAAGAGGAAAGTTATCTGGGTTGGTTTGATTTACGCAATTACCTCTAACTGTTGAAGGTTGCACGCTAAAAGGGTCTCCAGAGTTTTCATCGGTTTGTTCTAATAGAATATTATAAAATTGGTATGTACGCTCTGAAATACCGTAACTCGTAATGATGACGTCATCAACTAACTGCATATCATCATTGGAATAAAATGCAAATATTCTGTTACCATCTGAAAACTCATCGTCATATACTTCGATAAATGTGGTTTCAAATTTAACAATATTAAATTCGAATATGTAGTAGTTTTTAACACCTTCGGGGTCTGTGTAATAAGCCTTAAGTTCAATGTCTTCTCCAGAAAAACCGCCATCGTCCTTTTGCTCTACATCTTCAATAGGAACAACCGGTATTAGTGTTTCTGTTGCAGTATATAATTCGTTATTATAACTTATACTTAAAATATAAACCCCATTCAATTCAGGAATGAATGAGTTATTTTTATAAATACCCGTGTTACTTTCTTCAATAAAATTAAACGTATTACTGTTGGAGTCCGTAACAGTTACCGTTGCTCCAGAAGCAGGAGGATTTGTACTATCGAAAAAAGGAGCGGTAAGGCTAAGTTTTATGGCTTGCGATTTTCCATCGGTTCCTTTTTGCCAATTTAAAGCGGCATCGATGACTAATTTAGGTTCAGAATTATTTAGTTTTAAATCTATAACATCTTCGCATGATGTTACAAGGAAAATCAAAATTATAGATGTTATATATTTTATAGTTCGCATTATCTTAAAGTTTAAAATTATAGGATATTGATGGTACAATTCCAAATATTGCTAATCGAGTTGCTTCATTTTGCCCAGTGAGATCATTTTGTCCGAATGAAATAGAAGCCGTATTTCTTCGGTTATAAATGTTATAAAAGCCAAATACCCATTCACCTTGCCATCCTTTAGTTTTATTAGGTTTGGGTATGTATTTTAATGAAAGGTCTAATCTATTGTATGAAGGTAAACGATCTGAATTTCTATCGCTATAATTAGGAATAGTTATTCCATTAAATTCATATTGGGCGTTTGGAAACGTTGCCGGCTGTCCAGTTTGAAATAAAAAGTTAGCACTAATTTTCCATTTTTCATTCCAATCATAACTACCGGTTAAAGAAATATCATGGGTTTTATCAAATGGTGTTTTGTACCAATTACCGTTATTTATTCCTATCTCGTTAGCTGTTCTACCAGGAGTTTTTTGTTCCGATTTAGATAGTGTATAGGCCAGCCATCCTTTAAATCGACCTTCGTTTTTTCGTAGTAAAACTTCCAATCCGTAGGCTCTAGATTTTCCATTTAATATAACTTGCTCAATAGCATTATTAGCAATTAAATTTGCGCCATCAATGTAATCAATTCTATTTTTAACGTCTTTGTAAAAACTTTCAACTTCTAGAGAATAGGCGTTATCATTGAAATCTTTGAAGTAACCAATAGCATATTGGTCAAGCAATTGAGGTTTTATATATTTTCCACTTGGTGTCCATATATCCAATGGAGTAGGAGAGGTTGTGTTAGAAAGCAGATGTATATATTGAGCCATACGGTTATAACTCATTTTTACAGAACTTTTGGTGTTTAATTGGTAGGATAATGAAGCTCTTGGTTCAAGATTATAGAAACTTTCAATAACATCGCTGCGTTTAAAAGACTCTGTACCTATAGGTTCTGCTTTTTCGTAAATTTTAAAATCGTTATTAAATAAAACAGCTTGGTCATTCTGGTAAATATTTAATTCATCTTGACCTAAACGCATAAAACTACTAAGCCTTAAACCGTATGATAATGCTAATTTATCTGATACCTTATGTTCGGCATCTAAGTAAAGGGCATTTTCAAATGCGTATTTGTTTGTTAATTTGAAAGGATTAATTCCTGAAGTTTCTACTGTTGGTGTAATTTCACCTGGATTAAAACGGTAATAAATACTGTTTATACCATATTGTAGTTTAATTTTATTGCTTAGGTAATGCTTAAAATCATATTTTAAATTGAAATTTTGTATGCCAGAAACCCAATCGAATTCAACAAAATTTAATCTTAAATTATAGTCGTAATCCGAATATATTAAAGAAAGATTTGAAAATAATTTATTAGAAAATAAATGATTCCAACGGAAATTTATAACCGCATTACCGTAAGTATTCTCAAAAGTATCTTCAATTTTAAAAACATCTCTTCCAAAATATCCAGAAAGGTATATGTTATTATTATCGTTTAATTTATAGCTAAGTTTTGTGTTAAGGTCGTAAAAGTAGGCCTTGTTATCAATATCGAAGAGCGGCAAAAATAAGTGTGCGTAACTAGAGCGTCCCCCTAAAAGAAAAGACCCTTTGTCTTTTTTTATAGGACCTTCGGCAAGTAGTCTGCTAGATACAATACCAATACCTCCGTTTACATGAAACTCTTTACTGTTGCCTTCTTTTTGGTAAATATCTAGAACCGATGAAACTCTTCCGCCATAACGCGCAGGAATACCTCCTTTATAAAGTTTTAAATCTTTAATAGCATCCGGATTAAAAACGGAAAAGAAACCAAATAAATGTGAAGAGTTGTAAATTATGGCTTCGTCTAAAAGAATTAAGTTTTGATCGGCAGCACCACCACGAACATTAAAACCCGATGCACCTTCGCCAGCAGAAGTAACTCCAGGAAGTAAGGTAATCGCTTTTATGATATCGGATTCGCCAAGAACAACGGGGATTTCTTTTATGGTACCAGAGGTAAGCTTGTTAACACTCATTTGTGGCGCTCTAATATTAAGTTTTTCAATGTTTTCTGTAATAACAACTTCGTCTAAACTCTCTAAAGCATCAGCAAGACTAAAATTTTTAGTTATATCTTGGGTTAGAGTAATAGTTTGAAGTATCGTTGAATAACCTAGGTAACTAATAACAATATTATAAGTACCCTCAGGAACAGTAATGGAGTAGAAGCCATATTCGTTGGTAGTTGCACCAGCAGAAATTTCAGGAAAAATAATATTTACACCAATTAAGGTTTCATTACTTTTTTCTTCAGAAATGGTTCCACTCAAGGTATATTTTGATTGCGCATTAAGAGGTATTATTGCAAAACTTAATGCACAAATACACCAGCAAAAGAAGTATTTCATTTAACAGCTTTTTTTATAAAAGTATAAAAAAAGCTCCTAAAAGGAGCTTTTTTAAAATTATATTGAGTTATTATTAACTTAAGATAGCGTTTAATGTTTTGCTAGGTCTCATTACATTGTTAATTAAATCTTCATTAGGTTCGTAATAACCACCAATATCAGCTGGTTTACCTTGAACATCAATTAATTCTTTTACAATAGTATTTTCGTTTTCTACTAATTGTTTAGCAATCATAGTAAACTCAGCCTTTAAGTCGGCATCATCGTTTTGATTTGCCAATTCTTGAGCCCAATACATAGCGATATAGAAATGACTACCTCTGTTATCTAACTCTCCAGCCTTTCTTGATGGGCCTTTGCTATTTTCTAATAATTTATCGGTAGCATCGTCTAATGTTTTACCTAAAACTTTAGCTTTAGCGTTGTTGTTTACTTGACTAAAATGCTCTAAAGAAACGGCTAATGCTAAAAACTCTCCTAAAGAATCCCAACGTAAGTGGTTTTCTTCTACTAATTGTTGTACGTGTTTTGGAGCAGATCCACCAGCACCTGTTTCAAATAAGCCACCACCATTCATTAAAGGAACAATAGATAACATTTTGGCACTAGTACCAACTTCTAATATTGGGAATAAATCTGTTAAGTAATCACGTAATACATTTCCAGAAACCGAAATAGTATCTTCTCCTTTTATTAATCTTTCGCAAGTAAATTTAGTTGCTTCAACAGGAGATAAGATTCTTAAATCTAAACCATCAGTATCATGATCTTTTAAATATGTATTTACTTTTTTAGTGATTTCTACATCATGTCCTCTGTTTTCATCTAACCAGAATACAGCAGGAGTATTAGAAGCTCTTGCACGTGTAACAGCTAATTTTACCCAGTCTTGGATTGGTGCATCTTTAGTTTGGCACATTCTCCAAATATCACCTTCTTCAACTGTGTGCTCTAATAACGTGTTTCCAGAAGCATCAATTACTTTAACTGTTCCATTTGATGGAATTTCGAAAGTTTTATCGTGAGAACCATATTCTTCAGCTTTTTGCGCCATAAGACCAACATTAGGAACAGTTCCCATAGTTGTAGGATCGAAAGCACCATTCTTTTTACAGAAATCGATAGTTGCCGAGTAAATACCAGCATAACTACTATCTGGAATTACAGCTTTTGTATCTTGAAGTTTACCATCGGCATTCCACATTTGTCCAGAAGTACGAATCATTGCAGGCATAGAGGCATCAATAATAACATCACTAGGTACATGAAGGTTGGTAATACCTTTATCTGAATTTACCATGGCTAAATCAGCACCATGATCTAAAGCGTATCTTATATCCGTTCTTATTTCTTCGCGTTTATCTTCAGATAATTCACCTAATTTTTCAAGCAAGTTTCCAAAACCATTATTAACATCAACTCCAATCTCATCGAATGTTTTTCCATGTTTTTCAAATAGATCTTTAAAGAACACACGAACGGCATGACCAAAAATAATAGGGTCACTTACCTTCATCATGGTAGCTTTCATGTGTAATGAAAATAAAACACCTTTATCTAAAGCATCTTCTACTTGTTCTTCTAAAAATTCTAATAATGCTTTTTTGCTCATTATTGTAGCATCAATAATTTCACCTTTTAGTAACGCAAAACTATCTTTTAAAACTGTAGTGTTTCCGTTATCGTCAATATGCTCAATAGTAATACTAGTGGCATCGTTTAACGTAACCGACTTTTCGTTACTAGCAAAGTCACCTTCGCTCATAGTAGCTACATGAGTTTTAGAATCGCTAGTCCAAGCCCCCATAGAATGTGGGTTTCTTTTAGCGTAATTTTTAACTGCTTTAGGAGCACGTCTATCACTGTTCCCTTCACGTAATACAGGGTTTACAGCACTTCCTTTAATTTTATCGTAACGTGACTGGATATCCTTTTCGGCATCAGTACTAACTTCGTTAGGATAATCAGGAATATTAAATCCTTTGTCTTGTAATTCTTTAATCGCAGCTTTTAATTGCGGAACCGAAGCACTAATATTAGGTAATTTAACAATATTAGCTTCTGGTTTTTTAACAAGCTCACCTAGTATTGCTAAATCGTTTGGGACACGCTGGTCTTCATTTAAAAAATCTGGAAACACAGCTAAAATTCGTGCTGCTAAAGAGATATCTTTAGTTTCAATATTAATACCCGAAGATTTAGCAAACGCTTGAACAATAGGTAATAAAGAGCGTGTTGCTAAAGCTGGAGCTTCATCAGTTTTTGTGTAAATGATTTTAGACATTGGTGTCGCTTTTTTTTGAATTATTATTTTAGTTAAGTCTCGAAAACGTAGTACGATAACGTTTTCGCGTGCGAATATACAAAAAATGACCTTTTAAAATGGTCAATTTTGAGTTGAAAATAAAGAAAACAATAACTTTTAAAGTAAAATCAATATAGCGTAGTGTGAGTGCTAATTTGATAAAAAGCAAAAGCCATATCACTGCAGAAGTTAATCTCCTTTGATATGGCTTTTTAGAAATAACTTTACAAGTCCTAATAAGTAATACTACTTACCTGTGTTTAAAATATTCATCTAAACCCCTTCGGTACAAGTATTTGTTATTTCAATGAAACATAATTGTAATTTTCAAAATGTATTGACCTACTACTACTATGTTTCTGTAATTGTTTTCTTGATACTATTAACGTATTCTTCACTTTCGTGTTAATTCTGCTATTAGCATTGCTTGCATTACAGTAATCACTTTCGGTTTTACTGCTTTTTAAGCTTTCCATTATAATAGTTTGCATCTGCTTGTACGAATGCCACTTTTTATAACGTCATGGTTTTATTATAGTCTCACGCATACACGTGGTATAACTAAACCTCAAAAACAATTTTATAAGAACGTTACCTTATTTAGAAAGTTATGCAAATTCGTTGTTGAAGCGAAACCAACCAAGGTTGTCATTTATTTCTGTTGTAAATGTACCATCACAATTCAATAAAAACAAATTATTAACGATTTAGATATCAACTAGTTATCAACCGTACTTATTAACTATTGTTAATAAAAAAAGCCTTGAGAGGTCTCAAGGCTTTTAAATACTGCTAATGCAGGTAAACTGTTATTAACGTCTACGCTCTGTAATTCTAGCTTTTTTACCTGTAAGGCCTCTAAAGTAGAATATACGTGCTCTACGTACTTTACCACGTTTGTTAACTTCTATTTTTTGTAATGCAGGTAAATTAACTGGGAAGATACGCTCTACACCAATAGTTCCTGACATTTTTCTAATTGTAAAAGTTTCTGAAGTTCCAGATCCTCTTCTTTGTATCACAACACCTCTAAAAAACTGAGTACGTACTTTTTCGCCCTCTCTAATTTCGTAGAATACTGTTATTGTATCACCAGCTGAAAATTCTGGTAAATCTTTTCTTGTTACAAACTCGTCTTGTACAAATTTTACTAAAGATTCCATATCTTTAAATTTAATTATAATTAATTCAGAACAACATTCACGATTCTCGCCAGAGGTTAACCCGAAATTGGGTGCAAAAATAACTATTAATTAGTAACCTGCAACGTTTTATTTATATTTTTTTTAGGGTGTTTCTTTTTGCTTTATAATACGTGTAAACTTTATGTTTGGAATAAGCAAAAAGTCAGGCTATTCCCTATATCTTTTGGTTTTTTAGTAAACCGAAAGGATGCCGCTACTATCCTTAACACAGTGTAGTACATAAAAAAGCATGTAGGTGCTTAGTTAACCCTATCTGTGCTATGCTTACCAAAATGATTTACAGCGAGTAGTAATAAACCAACTCCAAAAACTAATAAAGAAAAGGCGTTAAAAAAATGCAACGTTACCTGAGCATCAAGTATGGCTTCTGTTCCGTTTTGAGCGGCAATAGCATTATAAATGTATCCGCCAACAAAACCAATAATGTTAAGTAAGGTTCCAACAAATAATAATACAGTTGCTATACTCTTTTTTTTAACTAGTATAACTATGCTTGCTACTAGTATAATGAGTTGCACAAGACCATTAATTATGCCTGCTATAGCAAATTGCATTTGTATATTATCCATGTTTTCTGGTTGGTTTAATCTTCCAATAAATCCGGTCTGCGCTCCTTGGTTCTTAGGTAGGCTTGTTCTTCCCGCCATTTTTCAATTTTTGGTAAGTTACCACCAAACAATAATTCGGGTACTTTCCAACCTTTATAGTCTCTAGGTTTTGTGTAAATAGGTGGCGCTAATAATCCATCTTGAAACGAATCGGTTAGGGCGGAGGTTTCATTACCCAATACACCAGGTATTAAACGTATAATAGAATCGCACAATACAGCAGCTCCTAACTCGCCACCAGATAACACATAATCGCCTATAGAAATTTCGCGTGTTATAAAATGATCGCGCACGCGTTGGTCCACACCTTTATAATGACCGCATAAAATAATTATGTTTTCTTTCATCGATAGATGGTTGGCAATACCTTGTTTTAAGGTTTCGCCATCGGGAGTCATATAAATGACTTCGTCGTAATGGCGCTCTGCCTGTAAAGCCGAAATACATTTATCAATAGGCTCCACCATCATTACCATACCAGCGCCACCACCAAATTGTGTGTCGTCTATAGATTTGTAATTATCGGAAGTGTAATCCCTTAAATTATGGAAATGGACTTCTACCAAACCAGCATCAATAGCACGTTTTAAAATAGAAGCTTCAAATGGACTTTTAAGTAATTCTGGTAAAACGGTTATAATATCTATGCGCATGTTTAATTTTTAAAAAGGCAAAGATAATTTAATTGTTCTATACCTATTATAATTTGAATTGAGATTACTAGAAAAAGTAAGTTTTATTAGGCTTTAGTTTACTCTAAAATTTCATAATCTATATCTAATTTTCGTAAAGCTCTTAACGCAGAACCCGAGTTTTTATCCTTCACCTCAATATCTACCGCGTCGCCTTCTAAAAGAATGTCTGTAAGTTCATTTGATAAAGACGCACCTATACTTAATGAAATCTCTTCAATACATTTGGCTATTGCTCTTTTATCTGGCCTTGTGGCATCGCATGACAGTAAATTTAATTTCATAAGAATAGTTTATTTGTTAGTGCTTATTAAATATGAATCAGAGATTTGTACCACGTTTTTGTAAAAAATAATTTTAATTATTTAAAGGGAAGGTAATACCAACAGCAAATGCTCCAACAAACTGTTTAACGTTTGGCTGAAAGTAATATGTAAATCCTAAATCAACATTATTTTCTTTTCCTAACTCCAGTCCAATTGCAAAAGGAATGTGATAATTAATGCCACTTTTTTCAATATCATAAAAAGCAGTCAATGTTTCAAATTTTCCAATGGAAGACCCTATTCCTAATTCAAAATATGGCGCTATCCATGGAATGGGAGCGCGTAATCTTGCTTTTCCACCAAGTAAAAAGGCTTTTGATTCTGCTTTTTCATTAGTAGGATTGTTATTTAGGTCTTTTCCGTTTGAACTTGTAGAAATGAAACCTGCATAGGGTCTAATTTCAACCCACGATTTAATCTTTAGTACCAATTCTCCTTGCGCGAAAAAGCCATCATCAGCTATGTCGCCAATACTATTGTAGGGAACACTAATACCGTATCCAATTTGAGCATTTATTGATTTTTCTTTTATAAACTGTGCTTCAGCTAAGTTAGACGTTAAAACTAGTATTAATACTATAAGAGTATTTCTCATGCTGTGTTAATGCGTATTACGTGTTTGAAATAGCTTTGGGTTTTTTATAATTCAGATTAAAGGATGGGATTGTTTTTTTTTTTCAAAACCAAGTTATCCTATTATTTGATGGGTTTCAAAGCCACTAACTCTGCAATTTTACAAATCACTTGAGTTGCTTTAATCATACTTTCCACTGGTACATACTCAAAACGTCCATGAAAATTATGTCCGCCAGCAAAAATATTAGGGCATGGTAATCCCATATAACTCAATTGAGAGCCATCTGTACCACCACGAATGGCTTTAATTAAAGGTTCGATTTCTAGTTGTTTCATGGCTTCTTCGGCAATATCCACAATATGCATTACAGGTTCTACCTTTTCGCGCATATTAAAGTATTGGTCTTTAATTTCGGTAAAAATAACTTCTCTACCATATTGGGTATTTAACTCGTTGGTGAGTTTTACCATAACCTCTTTACGTGCCTCAAAATGCTCCATATCATGGTCGCGAATAATATAATGTAAGGTGGTTTCTTCAACATCACCTTCTATATTATGCAAATGGAAAAAACCTTGGTAGCCTTCGGTATGTTCTGGGGTTTCCAAGCGAGGTAAGGAATTAATAAACTCGGTAGCAATATACATGGAATTTATCATTTTATCTTTGGCATAACCAGGATGCACAATTTTACCTTTTATTTTAACAACAGCTCCTGCGGCGTTAAAATTTTCGTATTCTAATTCGCCAATTTGACTGCCATCCATGGTGTAGGCCCATTCGGCCCCAAATTTTTCAACATCAAATTTATGTGCACCTCTACCAATTTCTTCATCTGGAGTAAAACCAACTTTAATAGTGCCGTGTTTTATTTCTGGATGCTGAATTAAATATTCCATAGCCGAAACTATTTCGCAAATACCAGCTTTATCATCAGCACCTAATAGCGTAGTCCCATCGGTAGTTACTAAGGTTTGTCCTTTATATTGTAATAAGTCTTCAAAATAATCGGGCGATAGAACTATGTTTTCAGCTTCATTTAAAATAATATCTTTTCCGTCGTAAGCTTCAATAATCTGTGGGTTTACATTTGCCCCGGTAAAATCTGGAGACGTATCGAAATGAGAAATAAAACCAATTGTTGGCACATCGTGGTCTACATTACTTGGTAAAGTAGCCATTATATATGCGTTCTCATCTATGTTTACATCTTGCATGCCAATGGACTTAAGCTCTTCGGAAAGTTTATTTGCTAAATCCCATTGCTTTTCTGTGCTTGGTGTTGTTTGAGAGTTTGGATCGGATTCTGTATCGATTGTAACGTAACTTATAAAACGTTTTATAATGTGTGCTTTCGAAATCATGTACATGAAGTTTTTAGTAAGAAAAAGAGTTATTTTTCAAGCAACTAATTTACAATTATTACGGTTGATTAACTTCGTGTTGTCTAATTTTTTATTTAGAAGATTTCAACCTATTTTTGCATGAAATTATCTTGGTTTTTGTGTTTCTGCAAAAGGAAGATACCTTCAAATAAATACATTGATGTACAAATTATTACTTCGCCCTCTATTTTTTGCTTTCGATCCAGAAAAAATTCATCACTTCACATTCGATTTAGTAAAGTTTACTTCTAAAATACCGGGTTTTAAAAGTCTTTTTAGAAGCTTATATGTGGTTGAAGACGAAAGATTAAAGCGAAAATTATTGGGACTTACTTTTAAAAATCCGGTAGGACTAGCGGCAGGTTTCGATAAAAACGCGGTTTTGTACAACGAACTAGCCAATTTTGGTTTTGGTTTTATTGAAATAGGAACGGTAACCCCAAAAGGACAAGCCGGAAACCCGAAAAAGCGATTATTCAGATTAAAAGACGATCAAGGCATTATAAACCGTATGGGGTTTAATAATGAAGGTCTTGATGCGGCTATTGTTCAGCTTAAAAAAAATAAAGGTAAACTTATTATTGGTGGTAATATTGGTAAAAACACCGATACCAAACCAGAAGATTATACCAAAGATTACTTAACGTGTTTTAATGCGCTGCATCCTTATGTAGATTATTTTGTGCTTAATGTTAGTTGCCCAAATGTTGGTAGTCATGCTAAACTTAACGATAAAGATTATTTACTAGAGTTAATTAGTGCGGTGCAAAACGCAAACAAAACATTTAGTAAACAAAAGCCAATTGTTTTAAAAATAGCTCCAGATTTAAATAATATTCAACTAGACGAAATTATCGATTTAGTAAAAGAAACAAATCTTGATGGTGTTATAGCAAGTAATACATCTACCGATAGAAGTGGGTTAAAAGCATCAAAAGAAAAATTAGATGAAATTGGAAACGGTGGTTTAAGTGGACAACCTGTAAAAGAAAAAAGTACTCAAGTTATAAAATATCTTTCAGAAAAAAGTAATAAGGCTTTCCCAATTATAGGTGTTGGTGGTATTCATTCGGCAAAAGATGCGCTTGAAAAAATTGATGCTGGTGCAGATTTAGTTCAGGTTTATACAGGCTTTATCTACGAAGGACCAAGTCTTATTAAATCTATAAACAAAGCACTACTTAATAGATAATTATTTAATAAATCTTTTAATTACTCTAGATTTAGAATCCTCTAAAATTAACAAATAAGCTCCTGGAGCTAGTTCGATCACATTAATTGCTTTATTGGATGTCATGCCTTTAGCAAGGATTTGTCCTTGATAATTAATAATTTGATACTGTAGTGCATTATCATTAAGAGACGCTTTTATAAAAATTGAACCGTTAGTAACTGGGTTTGGGTATAATTTAACTTCCGATAATGCATTTATAGTGGCATCGTTTACAGGGTCTGAATCTGTTACAGGTGTTGTAATTCTATCTTTAATAAGTTTGTAATAGGCATGCATTCTGGCAAATTGCTGTTCGCTAAAATGATTTCTGCAACCTCTTCGCGAATACGACATAATGTTTCTAGTATCTGGTTTATAATAATCGCCATTAGAATCGGTAAGTTTGCCTGTGTAATCACAAAAATTATTAATAATGTTATTAGAGAGTTTTGGGTCTGCAGGTGTATCGCATATACCATCGCCATCGGTATCACAGTTACTGCCATCAACTAATTCGGTAGTTTGTTTACTATTATTAGTACCATGTGTATGCTCTAAAGAGAAAAAATGTCCCATTTCATGAGCCAAAGTAGAATTGTTGGTGGCACAACTGTTTTTAATAACAATTACGTTGTTTTTTCCAATACTATTGGTGTAACCACAAAGACTTTCTTCTAGCTCGTTTTCAACATAGTCAATAAAATAGATATTAATAATGTTAGAAACATAATTTGCTTCTATTAAGTTTTTCTCATTTTTCTTATTAAAATGTTCTAACGTATTTTTGTCAATAAAATTGATGTCTTCATAAAAATAGAACTGCATATATGCTTTTGCATAGATTTCGTTGAGATTAGCAATTGTATTTTCAAGACTAGAAATATCTAGTCCGCCAGAACCATCAGAATTCCTAATAATATGGACTTTAATGGGAATTAAGTTTAAGAGTTTTTTAGAAGATTCTTTTTTGCTTAATTTCTTTTGAATGAAATCTTGCTCTAATGCCTTTATTTGAGGTTTTACACTGTTATAAAAGTTTATAGATTCTGTTGTAGAAACAGTTCCACACTGATTTTCCATCTCATTTTGAGTGTATGCAATAGACGTAAGTAGAACTATTGAAAGGAATACGAGGTAATTTCTATGGATTAAAAGTTTCATTGGGGCAAAACATTTTAATCAAATGTATGTGCTCCTTACGTTACCAAAGAATAAAAACGGTGAAGTCTAATTTATAATCGTTTAGGTTAATAAAAACCTCAAAACATATTAATTAATTATCAATTTTCGAGTTGTATGGTTACCATTAATATTAGTTACTCGTATTAAATAGATGCCTTTTTTTAAATTAGATAAGTCGAAATCTATTTTTGATGGACTATTTTTAACTGTAACGTCCTGTATTACACTCCCCAAAACACTGTAAATTTTTACCGTATTAATTTCTGAATTTTGAATATTAGAAATGGTGATTTTTCCTTCTGAAGGATTTGGGTATAATTTTATATTTTCAGGTAAAGCTTTTTGAGTACTACTTAAAGTGGATGTATTATATTGAAACGTTATACTAGCCATTCTATTACTATTAATAGGATAACCCGACAGCATGGAAATTGGTTCCCTAGGGTTTGTTATGGTATTGCTTGATGTGTATTCTGTTCCAGAATCGGTACCAGCATCGTAAGCAAAAACATCTAAGGTAAATGTGTCCTTCCAGCCGTTATTTATACTATTGTTGCCAGAACGCAGATTTAAACTGTTAATAGCAATAAACCAATCGGGGCTGGGTGCAACCATAGATGCTAATGTAATTAACGGGAAATCTTCACTTATTTCAATATTATTTAAAGATGCAGTACTATTATTACCAGCAAAAGGAGCAAAATCCTGTACTAAATATTGATTAGCCTTTCCGGCGGAAATTAAGGTGTTTATTTCATTTTCAAAATTAGTGTTTACACCAATTTCGGCAATATCTTTTATACCGTTTGTTGAAGGCGTAGGAACTCCAAATTCTATAATATCATTGGGGTTTTTATGGGTGGCACCAACCAAAGGAGACCAATGAGCATTATTGGGTAATGTTGTATGTTCGGTAGTATTCCAAATGGTAGTTATAGAAATATTATAATTTGCTACGGATTGCCCAAAAGTATCATGTAAACTGATTATTAAGGCTATGAGTGGAACTATAATATTTCTCATGAAATTATAATTTAGTGGGTATAGTATAGTATTGAGTCGTATTTCAATTTTAAAACTTGCATTCTTAAAAATAATAGTATTTTTAACCATTCAATTCTGATAGGAAATAATGAAAAAACCAGTAAAAATAATTGAATGTCCTAGAGATGCTATGCAAGGTATAAAGCAATTTATACCCACAGCTAAAAAGGTGCAGTATATTCAATCGTTGTTGCGCGTAGGTTTTGATACTATCGATTTCGGAAGTTTTGTTTCGCCAAAAGCCATTCCGCAAATGGTGGATACGGCTGAGGTTCTAGCACAATTAGATTTAAGTAAAACAACGAGTAAATTACTTTCCATTATAGCTAATACTCGAGGTGCTAATGATGCTTGTAAACATCCTGAAATCGACTTTTTAGGGTACCCGTTTTCCATTTCCGAAAATTTTCAGATGCGTAATACGCATAAAACCATTGCCGAATCTGTACATACTCTTCAAGAGATCTTAAACATTGCAGATGCCTCCAATAAGCAAGTGGTTGTTTATATTTCTATGGGATTTGGAAATCCTTATGGAGACCCATGGAATGTTGATATAGTAGGCGAGTGGACCGAAAAGTTGGCAACTATGGGTGTTAAAATTTTGTCTTTAAGTGATACTGTTGGCACCTCTAACGCAGAAAGTATCGATTATTTATTCTCTAATCTAATACCTAAATATCCAAACATAGAATTTGGGGCACACTTGCATACTACGCCAACAACTTGGTTTGAAAAAGTTGATGCAGCCTACAATGCCGGATGTTATCGTTTTGATGGCGCTGTGCAAGGGTTTGGTGGCTGTCCAATGGCAACCGATGAGTTAACCGGTAATATGCCAACCGAAAAATTACTTTCCTATTTTACATCAAAACATAACAATAGTTTAAATGCTATGAGTTTTGAAAGCGCGTATAACGAAGCGTCTAAAATTTTTAAGAATTACCATTAATCGAAATAATTTAAATTTTCATTATCATAATTTGCTGATAATTAATGAAATATTGGTAAATGCGATTTCTTATTTTAATTTATTCTAAATAAAACTTGAATAAGTCTATTTTGGAGCCTATATTTGCAGCTTTAAAAATTCTATTTATAATTAGTCTAATTAAACAGACGGTAAATTACATAAAATGAAAAAAGTATTATTAAGTCTATTTGTAGTGTCAGCTATATTTCAATCATGTTCAAGCGATGATGATGGAAACGGAGAAACTAAAGTTACAGCGCCTTCAACTTACCAATTTACAAGAGAAGGTAATTCTACAGTAAGTTATAGTGGACAAACCACAAGAATTTTAATGGCAGAAGAAGTTGTAGCTGCCTTAAAAGTGGAAACTAATACAGAAGCAACAATAGATGGTATGTTTGCTCACGTTGAAAATGCAAACGATTTTAGCGATGCCGATTTAAATGCTTCAGATAAAAGTGTTAGAAGTAAAGTAGCAGCTTCAACCGATTATTTTTCAGCAAATACAACAGAGGCAAATGAAATTAAAGCGGATTTTGATACTTGGATTGAAGAACAAGTAAACGATGTTTTTCCTAGCTGGAGTGTAACTGCCCAAGCTGGAGTTGCAGGAGCTTTACAACAAGCAGGTGGTGGAACAGTACGTTATATAAATGCGAAAGGTCTAGAATATAATCAAGCCTTTGCCAAAGGTTTAATAGGTGGTTTAATGATCGATCAAATAGTAAATAACTATTTAAGTTCGGCAGTATTAGATGCTGGTACTAATGTAGAAGATAACGACAGCGCAGTTTTAGAAGAAGGTAAATCATACACCACAATGGAGCATAAGTGGGATGAAGCTTTTGGATATTTATACGGAGCTGAAGCCGATGCAACAAACCCGGTTTTAGATGTCGATCAATTTTTAAGCGAATATTTAGATCGTGTTGAAGCCGATGAAGATTTTGCTGGAATAGCATCCACTATTTACGACGCCTTTAAATTAGGTCGTGCTGCCATTGTTGCCGGAGAATATGATGTTCGTGATGCACAAGCAGAAATTATTAAAGGAAATATTTCGGTAATACCAGCTGTAAGAGCCGTGTATTACTTGCAATCTGGAAAAAATAAATTAGGTGTAGATGATGCTTCTGCATTTCACGCTTTATCTGAAGCTTACGGATTTATTTATAGCTTACAATTTACAAGAAAACCAAATACAACTGTACCATATTTAACAAAAACAGAAGTAGATGCTTATTTAGCACAACTTATGGAAGATAA
This sequence comes from Algibacter sp. AS12, assembly GCF_046736315.1. Taxonomy (NCBI): domain Bacteria; kingdom Pseudomonadati; phylum Bacteroidota; class Flavobacteriia; order Flavobacteriales; family Flavobacteriaceae; genus Algibacter; species Algibacter sp. AS12. The sequence goes on along the minus strand of NZ_CP151841.1, from coordinate 272,461 downwards.
TGGTTTTTGGGATGTAACTGCAGATACTTTAGATACCATGTCCGATGAGATTTCTGAAGCATTTGGATTTACAACAGAAGCAGCGGCTAATTAATATTCCTTATTTTTGCAACCGTTTTTAATTTAAAGCAAAACAAAATGATTAAAAAACTTTTTTTAGCAACAGTAGTTCTTGCGCTTGTAGTAGCTTGTAGTTCATCGTCGTCTGATGATAGCCCTACGGTAACAGATAATTTTAATCGTGGTGCCTTATTAACCAATTTGGCCGATAATATTATTATTCCAGCGTTTCAAGACTTATCACTAAAATTAGAAACTTTAAAAACGGATAAAGATGCTTTTATAGCAGATGCAAATCAAACGAATCTGGATGAATTAAGAGCATCGTGGTTAGAGGCTTACAAAGTTTGGCAACATGTTGAAATGTTCAATATAGGCAAAGCTGAAGAGCTTTTGTATGGTTTTCAAATGAATATTTACCCAGTTTCAACAACCGATGTTGAAACTAATATTTCTAATGGCTCTTACGATTTAACACATGCTAATAATAATGATGCCGTAGGTTTTCCTGCAGTAGATTATATGCTAAATGGTGTTGCCGGTAATGATGCAGATATTTTAGCTAAATATGAAGATGAAAAGTACAAAACGTATTTATCAGATTTAGTTAATCAAATGGAAAGCTTAACGAATACCGTTTTAACCGATTGGACGTCTACATATCGGTCAACGTTTATTAGTCAAACGTCTAATACAACAACAAGTGCTGTAAATAAATTTGTTAACGATTTTATTTTTTATTTTGAAAAAGGACTAAGAGCTAATAAATTTGGAATTCCAGCGGGTGTGTTTTCTACAGATCCTTTAGCAGAAAAAGTGGAAGCTTTTTATAATCAAGAGGTTTCAAAAACACTGGCTTTAGAAGCTTTATTGGCAACTCAAAATACATTTAATGGAACATACTATTCCTCAAGTGTAAAAGGTGAAAGCTTTAGCTCTTATTTAAATGAGTTAGATAGAAGCGATTTAGCCGCTCTAATAAATACTAGGTTTGATAATGCTAGAGAAAAAATTAATCTATTAGATAATAATTTTTATAGTCAAGTTACTACAGATAACACTAAAATGACTGAAGCTTATGATGCACTTCAATTAGCAGTTGTATCTTTAAAGGTTGATATGCTGCAAGCATTTAATATTAATGTAGATTACGTTGATGCCGATGGCGATTAAATAAAACATAAACATTATTAAAAAGGTTGTCTATTAAAAAAGGCAACCTTTTTTTGTAATTTCATAACCTGTAAGGTTTCTAAAATCTTGTAGGCTTCATTTTATAAAAGCGTGTTAAACATAAAAACATATCTAAACAAAACTACAAATGCAGCTCCATTGGCTGTATTTCGTGTTTTATTTGGTGTTATGATGTGTTTTAGCATAATTCGTTTTTGGTATCACGGCTGGATAGAAACACTTTACATCCAACCAAAACTTCATTTTACGTATTATGGTTTCGAATGGGTTAAGCCATTAGGCGTTTACACTTATGTGGTTTTTGTTATTTGTGGACTTTCGGCTTGTTTTGTTGCACTTGGTTTAAAGTATAGGTTGGCTATAATCACGTTTTTTTTGAGTTTTACCTATATCGAGTTAATGGATAAAACTACCTATCTAAATCATTATTACTTTATATCCTTATTAAGCTTTTTAATGATTTTTTTACCGGCCAATGCTTATTTTTCGGTGGATAACATTTTTCGTAAAAAGAGTTATAACAATATCCCTAAATGGACTATTGATAGTGTGAAACTCTTATTAAGCATAGTCTATTTTTATGCAGGTTTAGCCAAATTAAATAGCGATTGGTTGCTAAAAGCACAGCCTTTAAAAATCTGGTTGCCTTCAAAATACGATTTACCGTTTATTGGTGATACCTTAATGCATCAAAATTGGTTTCATTATGCCATGAGTTGGAGTGGTGCTTTATACGATTTAAGTATTCCGTATTTATTACTTTACAGAAAAACGCGTGTTTTTGCCTTTGCTTTAGTGGTTATATTTCATGTGTTTACTCGCGTGTTATTTCCTATTGGCATGTTTCCGTTTATTATGATTGTGTCTACTTTAATTTTTTTCGATGCCGGTTTACATCGTAAAATTATCAGCTTTATAAAACGTATACTACCTTCTAAAAATTCTAAATATTCAATTGTACAACACAGTGTTTATAATTATAAATTCAGAAACCCCATAACTGCAGTTTTAGGATTGTTTTTTATTGCGCAGTTGCTGCTCCCTTTTAGGTATGCGCTATACCCAAACGAATTGTTTTGGAGCGAGGAAGGCTACCGTTTTTCATGGCGTGTTATGCTAATGGAAAAAATGGGTATTTCAACATTTAAAATTGTAGACTCAGAAACGGGCGAGTTCTTCTACGTGAATAACAAAGATTTTTTAACCCCATTTCAAGAAAAGCAAATGAGTGCCCAACCCGATTTTATATTGGAGTACGCACACTACTTAGGGGATCATTTTACAGCGCAAGGGCATAAAAATGTACAGGTGTTTGTAGAAAGTTATGTGGCTTTAAATGGCAGATTAAGCGCGCCTTTAATAGATAAAACCGTAAATTTGTACGCCGAAAAAGAATCATTTAAACCAAAACATTGGATTTTACCATTTAAGGATGACATTAAAGGACTTTAAAATTATAATAGCGCTACTTTTTAGTGTTTCTGTGTTCTCACAACAAGAAGTTTCAGGAACGGTAATTTTTTCAGAAACAAAGCAACCCATTACCGATGTTAAGGTTTACGATAAGGCTTCAGGTGTGTTAGCAACAACCAATGCCTCAGGCTATTTTCAGTTTCAAACCAATAAAAAAGAATTAACTCTAGTGTTTTTTTCGTTTGAATATGAGGTTGAAGAAATTACAATTACTCCCGAAACCAATTCAGAATTACAAATAATATTAAAGGATTTAACTCAAAATTTATCCGAAGTTGAAATCACCGCAAGAAAGCAACGTGTTTTCGAATTACAACGCTTAAAGGATGTTGAAGGAACGGCTATTTATGCAGGTAAAAAAACCGAGGTGGTTTTGGTAGAGCAATCTATGGCTAATTTGGCGGCAAATAATGCGCGACAAATATACAGTCAGGTAGCAGGTTTAAATATTTATCAAAACGACGATGCGGGTTTACAACTTAATATTGGTGGCCGTGGGTTGGATCCTAACCGAACTGCAAATTTTAATACCCGTCAAAATGGATACGATATTAGTGCCGATGTTTTGGGGTATCCAGAAAGTTATTATACACCAGCTTCTGAGGGATTATCGGAAATTCAAGTTATTCGTGGTGCAGCATCTTTGCAATACGGTACCCAGTTTGGAGGCTTAATAAACTTTAAAATGAAATCGCCTAACCCAAACAAACCTTTAGAGGTAATTACCAGAAATACACTGGGGAGTTTTGGGTTGTTCACTAATTTTACGAGCTTTAGTGGTACACAAGATAAATTGAGTTATTATGCTTTTGTTAATTATAAGAAAGGCGATGGTTTTAGACCTAATTCAAAATTCGAGTCGGTAAATACCTATGCGCATATTGGCTATCAATTTAACGAGAAAACAAAATTAGAAGGCGAAATAACCTATTTAGATTACTTAGCGCAACAAGCAGGTGGTTTAACCGATGCCATGTTTAATGAAAATCCATTACAAAGTAACCGCGAGCGCAATTGGTTTCAGGTTAACTGGCTACTTTATAATTTAAAACTTGCCCACGAATTCTCAGAGCAAACAAACTTTACCTTTAACTTTTTTGGTTTAAATGCGTCTAGAGATGCATTAGGTTTTAGAACCAATAGAGTAAGCCAAGTAGATTCTGGTACCGAACGCGATTTAATAAAAGGCGATTTTAATAATTTTGGTTTCGAGTCTCGGTTACTTACCAAATACAAAGTGTTTAATAAAGATGCCACCTTTTTAATTGGTGCTAAGTTTTACAAAGCCAAGAACTATCAGCAGCAAGGTCCAGGAACAGATGGTAGTGATGCTAATTTTTCGTTGGCTTCAGATGAGTTTCCTAATTATCCTAGCCAATCGCAATTCGATTTACCTAACTTGAATACCTCTGTTTTTGGTGAAAATATTTTTTATGTAACCGATAAGTTTTCGGTAACCCCAGGTTTCAGATTCGAATATATAAAAACGCAAAGTGAAGGGGTTTATAAAAACATAAATACCGATGCGGCTGGCAATGTTATTTTTGAGGAATCGGTTGAAGATAATCAAAACTTCGAGCGTTCGTTTGTTTTATTAGGCCTAGGACTAAGCTACAAGCCTAATACCAATTTTGAAGCCTATGGTAACGTGTCACAAAATTACCGTTCGGTAACCTTTTCAGATATAAATATTGATAATCCTGCATTTTTAATTAGTCCAGATATTACAGATGAAGAAGGGTTTACAACAGATTTAGGTATTCGTGGAAACTATAAAAATACAGTGTCTTACGATTTAGGTGTTTTCGGACTATTTTATAAAGAAAGAATAGGTTTTGTAACTATTGTTGATACCGATGGTAGGATAAAAAACGAGCGTGGTAATATTGGAGATGCTGTTATGTATGGTGTAGAATCTTTATTCGATTTTAATTTGAAGAAAATTATAGGTTTAAATAACAATTTTAAGCTTAATTATTTTGTAAACACCTCGGTTATAAACTCAGAATATACAGCTTCAGAAAAAGGAGGCATTAAAGGAAATAAAGTAGAGTTTGTTCCAAATTTGAATTTAAAAATGGGACTTAACGGTGGCTATAAAAATATCTTAGGCAATATTCAATACAGCTATTTAGGTAGCCAATTTACCGATGCTACAAACTCGGTAACTGCTAGTGAAAGTGGCGTAGTAGGCGAAATTCCAGAATACGATATTTTAGATGCATCGGTGTCTTACAGCTACAAAAATTTCAAACTAGAAACGGGAATAAATAATCTGTTAGATAATAGCTATTTTACCAGAAGAGCAACCGGTTATCCTGGACCTGGAATTATTCCTTCGGCACCAAGAAACTGGTATACTACTTTGCAAATAAAATTCTAAATCACTTTAAGTTTTTTTTAACATAATTAAGGTTAAACCTTTTCTCACTGTAGTGGTCTAATTTTCCAACCAATACAACTAAACCACCTTGAAGAATTTTTTAATTTTAACAGTATTATTCTTTTCCACCACTTTATTTGCTCAAAAATTTACCGCCGAAGGTATTGTTAAAGATCAATCGGACTTTGTACTTGAGGGCGCAACCGTATACTTTCAAAGTATAAAAGATAGTGTGCCTATAGCTTATGGTATTACTAATAAAGATGGAAGGTTTTCCATAAATGTAAATACCGAAGAGGATACTAAAACAATTTTTAATATTGCTTACTTGGGGTATAAACCTTATAAGAAGGATGTAGATGTGCCGGCAGGCGATGCCTTAAAAATGGGTGTTATAGTCTTAGAAGATCAAGTTGAGAGTTTAAATGCTGTGTCCATTATTACACGGTCGCCACCCGTAGTTATTAAAAAGGATACTATAGAATATAATGCCGATAGTTTTAAAACACTACCTAACGATAAGGCAGAAGATTTACTTAAAAAATTACCAGGTATAGAAATAGATTTGGATGGTAATATAACCTATAATGGTGTTGAGGTAGAGGCGATTAATGTAGATGGCATGAGCTTTTTTGGCGAAAAGAATGGAGAAATAGCATTAAAAAACTTACCGAGTAACGTTATTAGTAAAGTTCAAGTTTCAGACTATAAAACCAATATGCAAAAGTTTACTGGTGAGGAATCTGATTCTGGTACAAAAGAAATTAACCTTAAAATTAAAAAGGGTAAAAATAGAGCATCCTTCGGCGATGTTAAAGCAGGCTATGGCACCGACGATAAATATCAGGCTAATGCAAATGTTTTTCAGGTTATAGATGGCAAGCAGCTAGGTATTATTGGTGGTACCAATAATATAAACATGTCGCGTGGCTTTAATGCGCTACCCGATACCGATACGAGTAACGGTTACATGAAATCCGATTTTATTGGAGCCAACTACACCAAAGGGAAATGGAATGAAACCCGAGTAAACGGAAATTACAGATACAGTGCCCAAAATAACGATCGGGCACAGGTAAGTTACAGGCAGAATTTTTTACCTAATTTAAACTATAATACTAATTCTGAAAGTAAGAGTTTTAATGATTCCGATAAGCATCAAGCTGGAGCCGATTTAAAATTTATAATCAAGCCTAAAAACAAGTTGTCCAAAAAACGAGTACAGCTTTCAAACGAAATAGATTTTAATACGTCAAATAACGATTCGGGTTCAACGTCCTCAAAAACCTCTGAATCTACTGATGGCGATTTAATTAGTGATTATACATCACAAAATCAATCAAGTTCTTCTAGTTACAATCTTAATAATGAGTTTAGGGTAACCACAATTACAGGACAAGGACGCGATTATTTAAACATAAGTTTAGATACCGATTTTAGTAAAGGCATGTCCGATAGCGAAAAATTTTCAGAAAACATTCTATACAACAGGAATGAAACCATTACACAAAATCAAATAACTAATAACGATAATAATAGCAGTAATATTAGGTTAAATGCCCTTTGGAGTAAAGAGTTGTTTACCGATTTTAGAATTATGCCGCGATATTACGTGGCTGTAAATGCTCAAAATAATGAGAAGTATGTTTATGACTATAATGAAGTTTCAGAGGCATTCGATGATTTTAACGACATATTAAGTTCAGAAAGTAAATACACAACTACTACAGTAAGACCTGCTTTAAAATTAAGATACGAGTTTAAAGATTTCCGTTTTGAGGTAGAAGGGGCGTTTACAAACACCTACCGTAATTATAGAGATCGTTTAGTTGTGGCTCGAGATTTTAAAGCCGATTTTGAATATGCAACGTATTCGGCAAGAATACGATATCGCGATAAAAACGGTTATAAAAATATTAATTTAAGGTATAATCAAGGTATCAGTTTGCCCTCTGTAAGTCAGTTACAACCTGTTCAAGATGTTAGCGATATTACACATATTCGTGTTGGTAACCCGTTTTTAAAACCAGAATTAAGTCATAATTTAAGGTTCGATTATCAGAATAATTTAGCATTTCATAACATCAATATTACGGGTAACGCTAGGGCAGATTTTGTTCAAGATAAAATAATAAATTCCACCACTACCGACGACGATTTAAACAGGTTTACCACCTATAGTAATACCAATGGCGATTATTCACTATCTGGTAATGTGGCTTTTTCTAAATCATATTTTAGTAAAAAGACCAATATTAATCTTAATGTGCGTTTAAACGGAAGTTATAAAAACACTTTATCTCAACAAAACGGTATTTTATTTACCGCTAAAACAACTAATATTAGGCCATCGGTTTCTTTTAAATATTCCTATGATAAAAAGGTAGATTTTAGTGCAGCCTATAGTTACTCGACTACCGAAAGTGTTTTTGATACCGATGTTTTTAATGGTAACGACTTTTTTGTTCAAAATTTAGATTTAGAAGCATCCATATTTTTCTTAAAAAATGCGTTTCTAACCAATAAAGTGTCCTATCGTTATAACAGTAGGGTAGGCGATGCATTTGATGGCGATGCTGTATTCTGGAATGCTGGTTTGGGTATCGAGCTATGGGATAATCAGGCCACTTTAACTCTAGTTGGTTACGATATGTTGGGTAAAAACAATGGCTACAGACGTACCGTAACGGAAACCTATATTCAGGATGTGGAAAACAAAATTTTAGAGCAGTATTTCATGCTTAATTTTACTTATAAATTCGGGACTTTTGCAGGACAAAAAATGAATGTAAACGGTAATCGTGGTGGCGGTCGCGGTTCTAGAGGTGGCGGCGGAAGACGCGGTTAATTTTTACTAATAACTAAGAATATTAGCCTTTTGAGTAAATGTATTGCAAAATTCATTTACTTTTATTGGATGTTTCGATGGGTCTTTCTATTTGTATTAGTCATTTTTTGTACTTCAGTTTATGCTAAGGAGTGGGCTAATTTAAAAACCTACCAAAAAGCCACAAAGACTAAAGGTTTAATAGCTTCGGATTGGTTACAAAAAGATCGTACTAATAACACCCAAGTTTGGCAAAGTGCCAATAGCCATAACCTTAAACATAACGGTTATAAGGAGTATGTAAATATTGAGCAACGACGTGATTTTTATGAGTGGTTTAAAGGCGTTATCCGTAAAAAAGGACACGAGGTATATTGGGTAACCATGGCACATTTTATTTCTAGAAAAATGCGCCTTTTTAAGGCCTTTCCTTATACCTTGTTTTTGAATAAAAACGTAAAGTATTATGCCGAATTGGGGAACGAAACGGTTTTTAACAAGGCGTTCTTAAAACTGAAGGAGTTACAGGAATCGACTCTTGTTTTAAAGGGTGAAGCTGCTGTAAACTGGGATCATGCTATTTTAAAAGCAGAACAACATAACTGGATTCAAGAAGTATATCAGGTTATGGATGCTAAAAGTTTAAAAACCTTAAAACGTATTGCAAAAGGGAAAGGTTTATACAGCGTTGTTGTTCCTAAATCCATCCGGTTTACTGGCGAATTAGCTAATCCAAAAGACCGCTTTAACTACGCTATAGAGGTTCTTAAACCATATTGTAAAAACAGATGCAAAACTTAACACAATATCTTATAATTTAGTCGTATATTTGCATGCAATTATAACTATAATTGCATCATGACTGCACACGAAAACAAAATTGTCGGAGAAGGTTTAACTTATGACGACGTTCTATTAGTTCCAGCTTTTTCTGAAGTACTTCCAAGAGAAGTAAGTATACAAACAAAATTTACACGTAACATTACAATTAATGTCCCTATTATTTCGGCTGCCATGGATACGGTTACCGAAAGTAAAATGGCTATTGCCATGGCGCAAGAAGGTGGTATTGGTGTGTTACATAAAAATATGTCTATTGAGGCGCAAGCACAAAAAGTTAGAAAAGTAAAGCGTGCAGAAAGCGGAATGATTATAGACCCTGTTACGTTACCGCTAACGGCAAAAGTAAAGCATGCCAAAAAGTTTATGGCAGAATATAGTATAGGTGGTATTCCTATCGTGGATGAAGACGGGACTTTAAAAGGTATTGTTACCAATAGAGATTTACGTTTCGAGCACGATAACAAAAGACCAATTGTTGAGGTAATGACAAGTGAAAACTTAGTAACTGCATCCGTTGGAACTTCTTTACAAGATGCCGAATTAATTCTACAAAAACATAAAATTGAAAAGTTATTAATTGTTGACGATAACTTTAAATTATCTGGTTTAATTACCTTTAGAGATATTACGAAATTGAGTCAGAAACCAAATGCTAATAAAGACCAATATGGTCGTTTACGTGTTGCAGCAGCATTAGGTGTTACAGCAGATGCGGTAGAAAGAGCAGAAGCTTTAGTAAATGCAGGTGTGGATGCTGTTATTATCGATACGGCACACGGACATACCAAAGGTGTGGTTGATGTTTTAAAGGCCGTAAAAGCGAAGTTTCCTAAATTGGACGTTATAGTTGGAAATATAGCAACAGGTGCCGCAGCTAAATATTTAGTGGAAGCAGGAGCCGATGCTGTTAAAGTGGGTATTGGTCCAGGATCTATCTGTACAACTCGTGTGGTTGCAGGTGTTGGATTTCCTCAGTTTTCTGCAGTATTAGAGGTTGCAGCAGCTATAAAAGGAAGTGGTGTTCCGGTAATTGCAGATGGTGGTATTCGTTATACAGGCGATATTCCTAAGGCTATTGCTGCTGGTGCAGATACCGTTATGTTAGGATCGTTATTAGCAGGAACAAAAGAATCTCCGGGAGAAACTATTATTTACGAAGGTAGAAAGTTTAAGTCGTATCGTGGTATGGGATCGGTTGAGGCTATGAAAAAAGGTAGTAAAGACCGTTATTTCCAAGATGTTGAAGATGATATTAAAAAACTAGTACCAGAAGGTATTGTAGGGCGTGTACCTTACAAAGGTGAGCTAAACGAAAGTATCCACCAATTTGTTGGTGGTTTACGTGCTGGAATGGGATACTGCGGAGCAAAAGATATTGAAACTCTTAAAGAAAGAGGACAGTTTGTAAAAATTACCTCTAGCGGAATTAACGAAAGTCACCCGCACGATGTTACGATTACAAATGAATCTCCTAATTATTCTAGATAGGTTTCATAGTGATATACTATTATTAAAAAAGCTACACCGTTTGGTGTGGCTTTTTTGTTTTGGAGCGGTTTGTTTATTGTTTTTCAAAGATAAGAAAGCGTTTGTAATGTTTTATATCTGAAGTAAAACGAAGTTAGTATTATTTAAAATTAGAAGCAAACCAAAGAGTTGTTATTAAGATATATAGCCATGTGTTTATTGTTGAAGCATTTACTGCTATTTTCGTATTTGTTTTAGCATTCAGCAACTAATTCCTCTTGAGTAAAACAATACGGTGTTCTCGTCTATAAAAGCATACTATTTACATGTATTTATTTTTAAAGTACTATATCTTTGCAGCATGCAATCTAAAGTTCTTTTTATTACACCACCTTTTACGCAGTTAAATACTGTATATCCTGCAACGGCCTACCTTAAAGGGTTTCTTGAAGAACACGACATCGATTTTACGCATTGCGATTTAAGTATAGAACTTTTTACCTCTGTTTTTAGAAGTGATTTTCTGCGTTCTATTTTTCAGGAAGCAACAGATTTAGAGAATTATCATTACCCAGAAGTGAACAAAAATAAAGCCTTGTATATTTCTAGAGTAGATGTAGTTCTTGGCTTTCTTCAAAAACAAGATATTAAAACAGCAAACAAAATATTAGATCCTCAATTTTTACCATTAGGGCATCGCTTATCTAAAGTGAATACTACCATTACATGGGAAGCTGGAGATATTGGTATAATTGATAAAGCAAAGCATTACGCTACGCTTTTTATTGAAGAAATAGGCGATTTTATTCAAGCCAATGTAGATGAGTTTTTTGCATTTACTAAATATGCTGAGCAAATAGCAACTTCGGCAAGTAGTTTTGATCAATTGGATACTTTCTTGAGTTATCAACCAACTCTTATAGAAGAGAAAATGCTAGATATTCTAGTAGCAAAAATTGAAAAAGAAAAACCCAATTTAGTTTGTTTTACCATTCCTTTTCCTGGTAATTTATTTGCAGCTTTACGTTGTGCGCAATTTATTAAACAGCTTTTTCCAGATATTTATGTCGCTTTTGGTGGTGGATATTGTAACACCGAATTACGCTCGTTAGAAGATCCTAGGATTTTTGAATTTGTTGACTTTATTTCTTTAGATGATGGTGAAGGTCCATTACTTAAAATTGTTAATTATCTTGAAGGTAAAGTGGATGCAAACGAACTAGAACGCACTTTTGTATTAGAAAATGAGCAAGTGGTTTACAAGAATATAATTCCGAATACCATTTACCATCATCGAAATTTGCCTGCACCAGATTATTCAGGCTTGCCTTTTAATAAATATGTTTCTTTTTTAGATGTAGTAAACCCGATGCATCGTATGTGGACAGATGCCAGGTGGAATAAACTAACCATTTCTCATGGTTGTTACTGGAAACAATGCTCGTTTTGCGATGTAAGTTTAGATTATATTGGAAATTACCAAAATACAACAGCCGAAGATTTAGTTGATAAAATTGAGAAAGTAATTAAAGATACAGGAATTACTGGATTTCATTTTGTAGATGAAGCTGCGCCACCAAAAATGCTAAGGGCTTTATCTAGAGCCTTAATTGAAAGACAAGTAAACATTAAGTGGTGGACTAACATTAGATTTGAAAAAACATTCGATTTCGAATTATGCGAAGTCATGGCAAAATCGGGTTGTATAGCTGTAACTGGAGGTTTAGAAGTCGCTTCAGATAGATTATTGGCTAAGATGAAAAAAGGAGTGGATATTGCACAGGTTACGCGAGTAACCAATAATTTTTCTAAAAATAATATCATGGTTCATGCGTATCTTATGTATGGATTTCCAACACAAACCGAACAAGAAACTATTGATTCACTAGAGGTAGTAAGGCAATTGTTTCAAAGTAATTGTATTCAGTCTGCATTTTGGCACCAATTTACAACCACTATTCACAGTCCCATTGGTAAGAATCCAGAAGCCTTTGGCATTGAAATTACAGGACCTGTTTTTAAAGGTTTTGCGCAAAACGATTTATATCACGTAGATCCGCAAGGCGCAGAGCATCCTAAATTCACAAAGGGTTTAAACTTAGCACTACATAACTATTTAAATAGTGCAGGTTTTGAAGAAGAATTACAAAACTGGTTCGAATTTCCTGTTCTTGCACCCACTCATCCTAAAGATTTAATTGAAAGTTTTTTGTCTTAGATGGTGTCTGGCGATATATTTGATTTTATTTTTTGGAATGTTCGTTTAACGTGTTTGTGTATGGTTAGTTGCGTGGTTAAGCAACTAATTTAGCAAATAAATCACAGATAGAATATTCCGAAGGAATGTTCGTAAGTCGGCAGTGACCAAGCAATTAGTTATACGCGTTGTTGTACTTTCGTGTGTTGACTAGTTAATATATTTATATATTTTACGTGCCGCTTTTTTAATATTTTTTGGAATATTTATATAATCAATAGAATGTGATTTTGTTTTTTTAAAATCACTATTTCCTCTAAAAATATATCTTCTTTTATCTGTTCGTATGGCAATTATTTTATTTTTAGATAATAATTCAATTTCATAATTTGACAAATAAATTGAATTGGAAATTATTAATTTCCTTAATTCTTTTTTAATGGTTACAGGATTAGATTCAAATTTTAAAATTAATGATTTTCCATTCCCGAAAAATAATTTAATACTTTCATTTTTTGTTAGTTTTTCAATACGATTCTGAGATTGATTAAGAAAATTAAATTTTTCAAATGAAAAAAAAGTAAAAATTGGCTGCCCTTTTTTTGTTTCTATTGTGAATGCATCATATACTTGATTAATAAATGGTAAATTCTTGTATTTTTTTAATTTATAAGAATATTTAGAATCTTCTAAATTAATTCCATTTGATCTTAGTTCATAGCCAATTAAATCTGAAACTAGATGCTCATCTTTACCAATATGAATAAATTTATAATTTGCTATAATACCAGATTTTGATATATGGTCAATTTTTTTTGTGCCAATTATTTCAAGTTGGTCATTGTTCTTTTTTAATATTATAATTTTCGCATTTGATAATGTGCCACCAGTGAAACGAATAATTAATGCATGATAATTTTTTGATATTTCGCCCACATATTTATAATCTATTCTGTCAATATCATCAATGTAATTTTGAACCCAAGCGTCATTACCGTATTTGTCAGTTTCAAATTCAATTGGTGCTAATGGATCATTCGTTTTTATAGTTAAACTATAATTAGTTGAATTATCTAAAGAAAAAAAAGATTCTTCAAATGTCAAAGGGTCAATTCTTTCTCCTTTCTGAATAAATTTTTCTTGAGCAATACTGAATGTAAAAATTGCCAAGAAAATAATTAATATTAAATTCTTCATACCTTTATATTATTATCCTAGTGGTCCTGGACCGACAGGGCCGTCTGGTTTAGTAGGTTCTGGCTTTGGTCTATCTCTTGGTTCTGGCTTTGGTCTATCTCTTGGTTCTGGCTTTGGTCTATCTCTTGGCTCTGGTTTCGGTCTATCCGTTGGTTCATGTCTAGGCCTTTCATTACGGTCAGGTTTTTTTCTTGGTTTCCTTTCTTGAGGTTTAGGCTTAGGTCTTAAAATTTTTGGTAAAACATTACTCCTCAAAGCTTCTGCATTTCTCTTTGATCTATTTGGTAACTGTTTTGCATATTTAGAATTAATTAATTCTATTTCAGCATGTGACCAGTTATTAGAGTTAACTGCACTAACGAAATTTTTAAATCTTTTTAGCCTACTTGGACCTAAATTGAAAAGTAAATCAAACAAGCAAATTTGTCTAACATTAGAAAATTTGTTGAACTCTGGAAAGATAGCGAGGATTTTTGCCTGAAACTGATTAATAGTGATTTCAAATAAATCTAGAACTTGCTTATCGGTTAATTCACCTCCATTATTAGTAATATTTTCCCAGTTTGCACCAATTTGTTTGATATGGGATTTAGCATTTCTTTGTGTGAGATTATAACCAATACCTATAGTTTTTATTCCTAATTTGTCTTCATAGGCTTTTTTTTCTACTCCTTCATTATTTTTTAAATATTTTCGTAGTAATTCTGATGTTTTTTTATCCATAGTCACTATTATTAAATGAAGTACAATGTTTTTACAGATATGAAATCGTTTTAATGTTTTATATCCGACGTTAAACGAAGGTAGCTGAAATTTTTTACAAAATCAAGTTTGAAATTTGAATGAGAGCGTGCAGAAATCAGCTTTAAGTTTTAAACGATTCCAATTAATATCAAGTTTTAATATCCCACAACGGTTTGTGTTTTAGATGGCTTAAATAATTTTCATAAAAAAAGCTACACCAAAAATAGTGTAGCTTTTTTTGAATTATATTATTTCAAAAAAACATGAAATTATATTTATTCTACCGAGATGTTAAATACAGCTTGAATATCTGTTTCTCCTCCTGCATTTGTAATATCTCCATCACTAACACCCGAAGCACTTTTATTAGGTTCGTGTCTTAAGGTAATAGTTAAGGTTCCTGTTCCTGGTGTTACACTAGTTGTTAATGTAAATGCTAAACCAACAGGATTGCTGTCTTCATCAAAATCTTCATAAGTAAAAGTTGCAAGACTGTTAGTTACTTGGTAGAAAAATTGGTGTTCGTCATCTTCTTCTTCAATTTCAACATTTATCGATTCGGCAGGCGATTCAGTTTCATTTAAAAGAGAAAGCGTTCCGTTATACGTTGTATTGGCCGCTAAAGCTCCAGATACAGTTACTACAGGAGCAGTTGGTCCGTCGCCATCTGAATCTTTTGTTTGTAATGTAATAGTAGAACCATCTGAAGTTGGCACTAAAGTAGCAGTTAGGGTTGTTATTACTTCTTCTTCGTTTACTGGTTCTGGGTTGTCATCGTCGTTAGAACATGCAGTAAATGCTAATGCTGAAATAAATAATAGTGATAAATTTTTTAAAGTTTTCATTCTTGTGTTTTTAATTATTAATAATTTATTTTTAATTGTAACATAAAATTTCTTCCTAAATCATCGGCAAAATATCTTAATCTGTTAAGGTATTCTCTATAAGAAGTATTAAAAATATTTGTAATATTAAGACCTATATTTAAATCTGTTTTTTTAGAAAGTTTTACTGTAATATCACTTTCAAAATGCATTAAATGATAGGTAGGAGGTGGAGTACTAATATCTAATAATACAAATTCTTCGGTGGTTGGAATAAACACCTCAAAATTATTATCGGGATAATCGTTTTGCTTTAAAACCAACTCGCTTTGTAATTCGGCATTAAAATTCAGCCATTTTTTATTTGAGTATCCTATGGTATTAACCGTTTTAAAAGAAGGCATATCAATTAAGGCTTCTTTTTTAGTAACATCCCTACCTTTTATAAAAGCAGTTTTGTTATTTAAAAACCAGTCATCATTAAATTTATAATTAGCACTTATATCTAAGCCATATAACAAGGCATTAGTTTGTTCATACTCCCAAACAGGAAAAGCACCTCTTATGGTTAACTCTGTGCCTGTGGGTTTTATAAAAATATAATCGTTAATATGATTTAAATAGCTTTCTAGGTTTAAGGACAGTTTCTCGTTTTTAAATAAATACGACGCACCAATACGATTTGATGTTTCTTGTTTTATACGTAAATCGCCTAATTCAATTCGTGCAGCAGAGTGGTGTAAACCATCGCTAAACAACTCGGAAGGGTTTGGCGCTCTGTTTGCTAATCCGTAATTAAAAATCACAGAGTTATTAGCATTAAATTGATGCGTAATTCCGGCGGAAGCCGAAACATTATGATAAGTAAGCACAGGGTTTGCTAAAAGTTGCGTACCTAAATCGTCAATAACAATATCGGCAAAATCCTCATCGTAACCGCGTTCTTCCCAACGGCTTATTATGTAAAACTTTTTGGCGTCTATTTTACTAAAGTCGTAACGTAAGCCAAAATCTAAATTGGTATTATCGCCTAGTTTAAAGTCTGTAATAGCATAAACTCCAAAATCATATTTGTCATAATCAGGGATTAATCGTCTCACACCAGTTTCTGGATTTGCAAAATTGTTTTGGAAACCAACGTTTACACCAAACTTATAAATAGCATTGGTGTTAGAGTCTATTTTTAAATCAGATTTTAAGGTGTGCGTTTTTAACGTTAAATCTAAAGCAGCTTTATCTCTATCGTCGCCAACACGAATATCATACTCAAACCTTTGGTTATTTTGGAAATCGTATTGCACCTCTAAGCGTCCAAATGTTTTGAAACGTTTAAAAAAATCTGCTTTAACAACCTGATGTGTTACCTCTTGTCTAGGTGCGCTAATAGCATAACTAAAATCGTCTTGAACTAGCGGTTGTTGGTTGTTTATAGCATTTACCAAATCTTCTACACTACCAATATGCGAGGCTCTTAAAATGCCTATTTCATTATTTAAGTAACTGTAAAAAATATTGAATCCTTTTTCGAAAGTTTTAAACCCTGTATTTAAGGATAACCCTTTTGAGTTCATACCTGTATTGGTTAAGTAATAATCTGGAGCTTTAAAATCGCCAAAGCGTTTGTACGATGCTTGCCCTGTTGCATACCATCCTTTTTTCCAGGATTTGGTTAACGAGGAGGATACATTATAACCGCGACCATTACTTTGGGCGCCCAAAATTGTTTTTCCGTAAAGGGAGTCTTTTAAACTAATGTTTTTAGGTTTTAGCACAATAACACCACCAATAGCATCGCCACCATAAGCCAAAGCATTGGCACCTTTTATAACGTTTATTTGTCCTGCCGAATTTAAATCGATGTTAGGAGCATGTTCAATACCCCATTCTTGATCTTGTAGGCGTACGTTATTAGTCATAACAACAATGCGACTACTATGCAAACCATTAATTACGGGCTTTACAATGGTGTTTCCTGTATTAATAGACGATACACCACTTACTTGCTTTAAGGCATCACCAAGACTAAAAGCACTAAAGCGTTCAAGCGTTTTTGCTTTTAACTGTGTTTCTTGAGACGTTTTTGTTAACCTAGAGCTTCCATTGGCATCAATTTTAATTTCATTGAGTTCCTCAATATGGTGTTCCATATTAATTTCATATTCCGTATCGCCATTAATTTGAACCTCTATTCTTTTAGTCTCGCATCCAAGATGGGATATTTCGAGCGTTAAAAGTCCGTTACAAAGATTGTCAATACTATAGTTCCCCTCAATATCAGATGTTGTATATCTGTCTAGGGTTTCAATATATATGGCAGCACCAGTTATTGCAGAACCATCATGGAAATCGTGCACGTTACCAGAAAGCTTGTAATTACAATTTTGACCATAAGCAATGCCGAATAAACAACAAGCTATAATCAGTATATAGTGTTTCATTACTAAATTTTAGTTTAAAAATAAATGCTAGCACCATGTCTTATTTTATAAGTTTTTAAAATGAGACATGATATGATTTTTAAACTAAAGCTGGTGGGCCTCTTAAAGAGAAAGATAAAGGCCGATGATTATTAAGAAATTTGTATGTTAAATTATAAGTACGAGTAGGGGATAACGTTTGAAAAAACTCGATAAATTCTACTGGTAATTGAAAGTGATGGGTGATACTAAATTTTTGAAACTCACAATCCAAATCTACCTCATGAATATGTGTGCTATCTTCACCTAAACAAACTTTGTGATTATGGTGTTCGAAAACGTGAGCAAATTTAACAGCAGCAGGAATCAATAGCGTTAGCACCAACACAATGGTTAGTAATCTAAAAACGATATGTTCCTTAATAAGTTTCATTAATCTACAAAACGTTTTAAACCTAGTCTGCGTAACATTTTCTTTTCGAAATCCCAGAAAAATTTATGCTGGCCAAATACCCAACCAAAAAATACAAGTAAAAATTGATATACTACAAAAAGCAAAACAATACGAACTACCCAATAGCCCACACTACCAAAACTTTCTGTGGAGATATTAAGAAAACTTAAAATAGGCTTGCCAATATAAGATGCCGTCGATCCGGTAATAGCAAATACACAAAATATGACAACAACTTGCCAATTATGCTCAATACCCCAACGTGCTTTTAGTTTTTCCAAGTTTGCAATTTTACGCAAAAATATTAAAACGGATTTAAATACGAGGAACAAAAGCGCCTAATCTTTGTTTATAGGTTAATTGAAAGTAAATAAAATAGTTATATAGCATATAATTAACCTCGTAGCCGTAATCTATGCCAGGTTGATAATCGATTTGTAATTCGTATAAGCTAGAGTCGAACCTTTGCGGTTGTGTTACGCGTTGGTTCCATTCTATAACATATTGGTAGTTTCGGTTTTCTAAATAGGTTTGCGAGTAATAGCCTCGTTGTTTAGCTCTGCTAGCTAACCAAAAGTTAAATCCGGGTTCAATTATAATAATTTCGTATTCAATTTCGTCATTAGCAATTTTAACGGTATCGTTTGCTTTAAGGTTTTCTAATCGCTCGTCCGTATCAGAAGATGCGGTTTTAGAACTGTTACAGGCGTAAACGAAAACGGTTGCTAGTAATACAAAGATTAGTTTTTTCATAATTGACACTTAGTTTTAATGTTTAAAGTAAAAGTAGTACCGATTACTTTTTAATAAAAACCAGAATGAGTTAACACGAGGTTTCGTTGAGTATTAGTGGTGCTTTTAATTATAAATTTACAAAATACAATAGGGAGTTGCAGTGTATCTGATAGTATTTAACCAAAAAAGAGCCAAACATAAGGTTTGGCTCTTTTATTAATTTATATGTATTAGGTATCTTATTTTCCAAAAAGACCTCCTAAAAGACCTCCAATACCGCCTTTTTTACTAGCATTTCCAAGTACCATTCCTGCAACATCATCAATAACGCTACCGTCACCATCTGCATCAAGAATTTTTTCTAAGAAGCTTTGCTCTTGAGTCGCTGCGCTTCCACCTAACATACCGCCTAATAAATCGCCAATACCGTTTGAAGCACTTACGTTTTGTTGTTTAGCTTGGTTACCTAAAACCCCCATTAAAATTGGTGCAGCAACTTTTAATATGTTAGCAACAGAACCTGCATCTAATCCAGATTTTTCACCTATTATTTTTTCAACACCTTGTTGTTTTGCTCCTAGAACGTGTCCTAATATTTTCTCGCCGTCTTGTTTAACATTATCGTCAACACCACCACCAAATAATCCACCAAGATTATTTAAAATACTTCCATCATGTTTTCCTTGAAGTGCACCCATAAGTCCTGCAGCACCTTCTGGTGTAGAGGCATTACGTTCCATAGCTTTCATTAATACAGGCAACGCCA
The DNA here is from genome assembly GCF_046736315.1 of Algibacter sp. AS12. Classification (NCBI taxonomy): domain Bacteria; kingdom Pseudomonadati; phylum Bacteroidota; class Flavobacteriia; order Flavobacteriales; family Flavobacteriaceae; genus Algibacter; species Algibacter sp. AS12. Next base: position 252,880 of record NZ_CP151841.1, on the reverse strand, counting down.
TTGTTAATACACTACTTGTTTTACTTGAGTCGTTTCCTGTAGAACCTGCTACTCCGCTAATAATAGTTTTTCCTAGGTCGCTGTTTAATAAATCTAAAATTCCTGCCATGATGTTTTGTTATATAATGTTAATAATTAATTCTGAATAAAAATTGGAAGCTTAATGTACAAAAAAAGTCCCAACTTATTTAGTTAGGACTCTAATATTATGATTTGGTCACAATTTGTTTATTACTATCCTAAGATGTTAATAATTTGTGATGCTAATTCTGTACCAATTCTATCTTGAGCTTCGTTAGTTGCAGCACCAGTATGCGGTGTTAACGATAACGCAGGATTCATTAATAATTGCATTTCTGGTTTTGGTTCTTTTTCAAAAACATCTAAAGCAGCTCTTGCAACTTTTCCGCTTTCAATAGCTTTTACTAAGGCTACTTCATTAAGTACACCACCACGAGCAGCGTTAGCTATAATAACACCATCTTTCATCATGTTAAATTCTGCTTCGTCAATAACGTAATCTTTTTGAGCAGGAACGTGAAGTGTAATAAAGTCTGATTGTTTTAAAACTTCTTCTTTTGAAATGGTTTTAATTTCGAAACTTACTTTTTGTCCATCAAAAAACTCTAGTTCTAAATCTGTTTTTTCTAAAAACGGATCGAAAGCTATAACTTTCATTCCAGCACCTAAAGCTACTTTTGCTGTTGCTTGACCAATACGACCAAAACCTAAAACACCTAAAGTTTTTCCTTTAAGTTCGGTTCCTTTAGCATAAGCTTTTTTAAGTCCTTTAAAGTTATTATCTCCTTCTAGTGGCATATCTCTGTTAGAGTTATGTAAAAAACGAGATAATCCGTAAAGGTGTCCAAATACTAATTCGGCAACAGAGTGAGAAGATGCTGCAGGCGTATTAATAACACTTAAACCTTTTTCGCGGGCATATTCAACATCGATATTATCCATACCAACACCACCACGACCAATAATTTTTAATCCTGGGCATGCATCAATTAAATCTTGACGTACTGTTGTAGCACTACGCACCAATAATACAGCAATATCTTTTTCGTTGATGTAGTTAATTAATTGTTCTTGAGCTACGGTTGTTGTTATCACTTCGTATCCACCTTTAGTTAAGGCATCGATACCGCTTTGTGAAATTCCGTCGTTTGCTAATACTTTCATTTATCTAAGTTAAAAGTTAAAAGTTAAAAGTTAAAAGTTCTGTGAACAATTAATAATTCAACTTATAATTAAATTTTATTTTTTGGTTTGAGTAAGCACTGAAAACTGTTACTGCCTACTGCCAACTAATTTTAAGCCTTACTTTCTAATTCGCTCATTACTTCTACTAATGCTTTAACACTATCAATAGGCATAGCGTTGTACATAGAAGCTCTGTAACCACCAACACTTCTGTGTCCATTAACACCACTAATACCAGCTTCTTTAAGCATAGTTTCGAAAGTGTCTTTTAAGTTTTCGTTTTCAAGTGTGAATGTTGCATTCATGTTAGAACGATCTTCTTTACTAGCAAAACCTTTAAATAATGGGTTTAAATCTACTTCAGAATACATTAAACGCGCTTTCTTTTCGTTTTCTTTCTCAATAGCTTGAATACCACCTAAACCTTTTAACCACTCTAAAGTTAACATGGTTGTGTATATAGGGAATACAGGAGGTGTGTTGAACATACTTCCTTTATCGATATGGATTTTATAATCCATCATTGATGGAATTTTACGAGATACTTTTCCTAAGATATCTTCTCTAACAACTACTAAAGTTGTTCCAGAAGGTCCCATGTTTTTTTGAGCTCCAGCATATATTAAACCAAATTGAGTAAAATCTAAAGTACGAGAAAAAATATCGCTACTCATATCGCAAACTAATGGAATATTAGTTTTTGGAAATGATTTCATTTGTGTCCCATAAATGGTGTTATTTGATGTACAATGGAAATAATCATAATCCTCAGGTATTTCGTAACCTTTAGGAATATAATTGTAGTTAGCATCTTTAGAAGATCCTACTTCGTACACATCGTCATAAATTTTAGCTTCTTTAATTGCTTTTGCTGCCCAAGCTCCAGAATTTAAATAACCTGCTCTTTTTTCTAAAAGATTTAAAGCTACCATTAAAAATTGTGTGCTTGCTCCACCTTGTAAAAACAAAGCTTTGTATCCTTTACCTTCTAAACCTAAAAGTTCTAAAACTAACGATCTAGCATTTTCCATAATATCTACAAAAGCTTTACTTCTGTGTGATATTTCTATTAAAGACAACCCGCTATTGTCCAAATCGACAACGGCTTGAGAAGCTTTAAGTAATACTTCTGGTGGTAAAATACTTGGTCCGGCACTAAAGTTATGTTTTTTCATTTTTTTTCTACCCCTAAACTTTCTTTTAATGGAAAGTGAATTTTCGGGCTAAATTTAATTAATACTCCGTTTTTACTATGAATCCTTAATTTTTAAAAAGGATGAAATGATATAAAATTTAAAGAAACAAAGGTGCTAATTAATTGGGTAAATTTTGTTAAATTATTAATAATTTTTTCGTCAAATTGCTAATAAAAATTCAATAGAATCAACGTCATCCGCATAATCCCAAAGTTGAGGTTTTTGAGTGGCTCCAAATGCGATTTCGTTTTTATCGAATCCTTTTGAAACTATACATTGAATTTGATCTTTTTTTGAATCTAAAATTGCTTTTAATTCTGAAGCATCCTCATAATATTCATAAAATAGTGTTGCAATAGGCGAGGCAAAACTTTCATCTTCTTTTATCATGAAGAATCCGTTTTCTAACATGTCAAACTCACTCATTAAATAAACAGCTTTGTTATAGTCGTAATTATTAGCATATTTTGCTTTTTCAACAATAGGGTGCCAATGGTAAATAGACTCGAAAAAGCCTTTAAAATCGTAGTTTTTAGGTACAAATAGTTTAGAAACATTTCTGCAACCTAAACCGTAATATCTAAAAATATCTTCCGAAAGGTTTTTTAGGTCTTCGGGCGTTTCGTTTCCTAATAAAACTGCTATAGAATTTCTGTTTTTTCTAATTATTGAAGGTTTATCTTTAAAATAAAACTCAAAATATCGTGCCGTATTATTGCTTCCTGTAGCTATGACAGCATCGAAGTTTTCAATTTTAGCCTCTGTAAACGTTATGCTTCCTTTAAACTGAGGTTCTACAAACTCCAAATACTTCGCTAAATAAGGTAACAAGTGCTTATCGTTTGATGACTGTTTAACTAAAACATGATGTCCTGTTATTAAAACCGATAAAAAATCGTGGAATCCCACTAATGGAATATTTCCAGCCATTATTATAGCGACTTGTTTTGGCGTAGTATTTTCAATTTGGTACGACGATAACCACGTGTTTAAATTGTCTGTGCTTAGTGCATCAGACCAAGATTTAAGAGCGAAACTAATATTTTCTTCGGTAAACCAGCCATTGTTTTCTTTGGCTAATTTTAGTTGATGCTTAAAACCATCAAAGAATAATTCGTTATGTTCAATATTTTCGGCTTTATGGAATACTTCATTAGAAAATTGTCTTAAAAAATCTCCTAACTTTACAAAAGCATTAATTCTTTCCTGTAATTGCATCCTTTATTTGGTTATGAATAGTTTTGGCTTTATTTTTGCAACAGCAAATTTAAGGAAACTCAAATAGAGTTCTTTAATTTTAAAAGATAAAAAATTACTATGGCAATTATAATAACAGACGAGTGTATAAATTGTGGGGCATGTGAACCGGAATGTCCTAATACGGCAATATATGAAGGTGCTGACGACTGGCGCTATAAAGATGGTACTAGTTTAGATGGTACAGTAGTTTTAACTAATGGAAAAGAGGTTGATGCTGATGAAGCACAAGAACCTGTAAGTGATGAGCTTTACTACATTGTACCAGATAAGTGTACAGAGTGTAAAGGTTTCCACGACGAGCCTCAATGTGCGGCGGTTTGTCCGGTAGACTGTTGTGTACCAGATGAAGATGTTGTTGAAACAGAAGAAGAATTATTAGCGAAACAAAAATTTATGCATCCAGAAGGATAGGTCGATAATCGACATTAAATTATAAAATGAATCCTAAGCTTTTGGCTTAGGATTTTTTTTGGCCCTTTTAAAACAATCATTTGTGAAAAAACATTAAATTTTCTGTTATTTAATTTTTTTATAGACTTGTTTTTTAAGTTATTAATAAAAATTTTGAATACGATAAAACTTAATCCTATAGAGGTAATGCTTACTTTTAATTACTAGTATTTTTGATAAAGGATTATTAATGATTTGTTGATACATAAAGGAATTATTATTAAGACAACTTCATGAATAGAAATTAAACATATAATATAATGACGTATTGTTTAGGAATAAAAACAAAACAAGGATTAGTGGCTATTGCCGATACTAGAATTACATCAGGAACAAATAAATCTAATAAAAAGAAAGTTTATGTAGAACAAAGAGAAAAGCACTCTTTATTTATAATGACTAGCGGATTACGTTCTGTTAGAGATAAAGCCGTTATTTACTTTCAGGAACTTTTTAATGATGGTGTATTAAACCATAATAAAATGTACAAAGCAGTAAATGCTTTTGGCGAACAGGTTAAGCGCGTAGCAAAAGAAGATAGTGAAGCTTTAAGAAAAGCGGGTTTTAAGTTTAACCTAAACACCATTATTGGCGGGCAACTGGCGGATGATGAGGAGCATAAATTGTTTCTTATTTATTCTGAAGGTAATTGGGTGGAGTTAAATGACGATTCGCCGTATGTTATTATTGGCAACTCTGGTCATGGTAAAACATTATTAAATAGGGTGTTGAGAAATGATTCTACAATGGAATATGCCTTAAAAGCTGGCTTTTTGTCTTTTGATTCAACCCGACTTAGTTCTAACGATGTTGGCTTTCCAATTGATGTTGTGCTCTATAAAAAGGATTCTTTTAAAATGGATGAAAACAGATATTATGAAGAAGATATGAAAGAGATTTCAAAACAATGGGATACCAATTTAAAATTGGTTTTAGATGCCTTACCCGAAAAATGGATAAAGGAAAATTTTTAAAATACTAATTAATAAACCTTTCAAGATGAAGTTTAATGTAAATAGTTCATTGTCGTATATTGTAAATGGTCCAACCACTTTTATTTTTAATATACACGCTTTAAATACAGTCAGTCAAACAGTTTTAGAAGAAAGTTTAACGATAGACCCTCAGATTGACAATGAAGTTTTTACTTCTCATGATGGTAGCTCTAAGTTTATAAGGCTTAAAATACAAGAGCCGTGTAATTTTTCAATATCGTACTCTGCAGTTGTAGATATGAATTATAAAGTTATAGACGAACGTAACTCCGAAAATTTGGTGTCTGTCGTAGAGCTCGATAGCTATATTGCATCCTTTCTTTACCCAAGTAGATATTGTCAATCCGATAAATTAATGAAATTCTCATTTAAAGAATTTGGTCATTACACTTCGGTATATGATAGAGTTTTAGCTATAACTGAATGGATTTATAATAATATTGAATACACTAGTGGAAGCACAGATTCTCAAACATCTGCAATAGATACTATTACGGAGCGCGTTGGTGTATGTAGAGATTTTGCACATTTAGGTATTGCACTTTGCAGAGCATTATCCATTCCTGCAAGATATTTTACGGGCTATGCCTATCAATTAAATCCACCCGATTTTCATGCGTGCTTTGAAGCTTATATAGATGGCGATTGGATTATTTTTGACTCCACTAAATTAGCTGCTTTAAATGGACTAGTAAAAATAGCAAATGGTAGAGATGCTGCAGATTCTGCAGTAGCAAGTATTTTTGGAAATGCGGTAGGCACTTCAGTTACTGTAGATTGTCAAGTTCTGGATAATAATTTTAGTCCATTTCTGTATAACGGTAATCAAAAAGGGATTTCTTTTCAATAAAAAATATTCCATAAAAGAATAAAATTCCTATGTTTGCGCTTGGTTTTTTTCATCGTCATTAAACCTTTGTATAATGGTTTAGTCAAACCCCAAAAATATAGTTATGACCAAGAAATGGATGCGTATAATACATCGTTATTTAGGATTTTTTCTAATAGGAGTAATGATTGTATACTCATTAAGCGGTATTGTTTTAATTTTTAGAAACACCGATTTTCTTAAAAGTGAAACCGTAGTAGAAAAAACAATTAAGCAAAATTTAAGCGGAGAAGCGCTTGGACGTGCTTTAAAAATACGACGTTTTAGAGCAGAAAAAACAGAAGGTGATTTAGTTTTATTTAAAAACGGACAGTACAATAGGGCTACTGGTTTAGCTATATATACTAATAAGGAGTTGCCGTATGTGTTGGATAGAATGACACATTTACATAAAGCCACATCTGCCGAACCATTATTTTATTTAAACGTATTTTCTGGGGTGTCGTTATTTTTCTTTTCAATTTCTTCATTTTGGATGTTTATGCCCAAAACTAAAATCTTTAAAAAAGGATTGTATTTTACTGCATTTGGTTTGGTGTTAACGCTTATTATGTTGTTTATATAAAGTAGTGTTTTTACAGGAACTAAATGTTCTTTAACTTTCCTATTTTTGTTTAGATGAATACAAAGCAAGTATGTTTATTTTTAAATGGAGAGCCACCTAAATCTATTCCGGATTTAAAAAACTATAACATGGTTTGTGCCACGGATGGTGCGTACACCTTTTTAAAGGCTAATAATATTGTACCCAATTTTATTAGTGGCGATTTCGACTCTATTAAAACCATTCCAGATAGTATTGAAGTTATACACACGCCTAACCAAGATTTTACAGATTTTGATAAAATTTTACAAATTCTGTTTGATAGAGGTTTTAGCGATATTCATGTTTATGGCGCTAGTGGGCAGGAGCAAGATCACTTTCTAGGTAATTTGCATACTGCTTTGCAATGGAAAACTAAGTTGAAAATCACCTTTTTTGATAACTACGGATTTTATTTTCTTGCAGATACCAAGGTTACATTAACACAATGTTTAGGTAAACATGTATCTTTATTTCCTTTTCCTGAAGCCAATGGTATTATTACAAAGGGCTTGCAATATACATTAAACAACGAGGCTTTGTATTTTGGCGGACGTATTGGTACTCGCAATAAGGCTATTGAAGATACTATTGAAATTAGCTTTAAAACAGGTAATATGTTTCTGTTTATAAACGATTAGTTTTAATCGCCTTTAAAAGCTTTCATCTCTAAAGTGGGTTCTATAATTTGTTCGTTGTGCCAAAGCGTTTTTTCAAATTTATTTAGCTGTTTGTAGGGTACAACAGAATCTTGCTTGATGCTCTTAAATTCTTCCAAGTTTAACTTGCTGTGCGATGTAAATAATAGTTCTTCCTTATTTCTATTATTGCCTTCAATTTTAAAGCTAAAACTCACCTTGTTTTTATCGCGACTATTTTCAATAAACTTAACGTCTCTTTTTACATAAAAGTAACTGCCAGAAGTTAGTTTTAAATATTTAGGATAGTAAATGTTGTTGCTGTCCCTTTCAAACAAAAGGGTGCCTTCGCTAATATTTTCTATATATTTAACACCTAAAACAAATTTTAAATTTACTTTTTCTCCATGTCTGTTTTTATAATATTTATAATGCATTTGTGTAATGGCATAGGTGTCGTCGCTAATATACAATTGCCCTGCGTATTTTGCTTTTCCTTTTTTGGGAGTAAATGCGATAATATGTGTTAATTCGTTGGCATTAAATATTGCGTCGTTATACGTGTATTCGTATAAATTGGTATTTAAAATAGTACTTAAAAAAGAATCTTCGAAAAATTTAGTTTGATTTAAAACAGTGCGCGTGCTTTTATTTAGCATAGGCACATCATATTCGTGGTTGTGTTTTTCTTCGTGGTCTTCATTTTTTAAAGACAGGGAGTCTTCTATTTTAAAGAGACCAGATTTAAGTTTATAGGTTTTTGTACTGTCTAGATATTTTAAAACAATGTTTTGAGCTTTTTCTTGTATTTGCTCGAATGAAAAATCGTTTTTAGCATCCAATAACGAAGTTGCTTTTTGAACTACTAATTTACTGCTATCTTGGTTTAAGGTGTAAAATTCGCCTTTAAAATCTCTAAAGTTAACCATTTCGCTTTCTTTAATTGTTTTAGATAGCACTTTTAAACTGTTGTTTGCCGATTCTAGGTTGCGTTTTTTTACATGCGATGCCTTTTCAATTTCGAATTCTAAATTTGTAAAATCGGCATAATCGGTATCGCGCTTAAATATATGGTGCTTATTTAATGTACTGCTATAGTTAACATTTAACTGCTGCTTTACTTTATAAATAATACTATCGGCATTCGGGTTTTTATTACTAATATAAATTTCACCAAGTTGGTTTATGGCTTCTTCCAGCTCAATGGTATAGTTACCTGTTTTTATATCTAAAGGCGTTAGCGTTTTGCTTTGGTAACCCATACAAGAAATTATGAGATTTTTGTTTTTTGTGCCAATGGTAAAGTAGCCTTCGTCGTTAGAAATCATCCCAGAATTGTACCCTGTTTTTATAGTTGCGTAAGGTATTGGTGCCTTAGTGTTTTTGTTTATAAGTTGTGCTGTGATATTTTGAGATATCGCATTTAAACTTACTAGTAAAATGATTAAAGTAATTTTTAAATTCATATATTAAAGGAGTTATACTTAGTAAACGAGTGAAATTAAAAATTGTAACAACGCCATAAAGTTAATGGCATGTTATTTAACTTTTAATTAGCTGAAAAATACTGTAATTGTGAATGTTGGGTTAAATAATTTGATAAACACCGACTATATTTTAATACTTATTATAGTATTTTTACTTTATTGAATGAAATTTTAAATTATGAACGGAGAAAAGAATTTAGAAAAGTTAGTAAGAAGCATGAACCCTAAGTTAAACGAAGGCGAATATGTTTTTGTAACCGTGAAGCATTTTGGAGAAATTAAAAGGGAAGATACTATTTGTGAGTTTAAAGAAGAGGAGGGTATAACCCTTGTAATGGCTAAAACAAAGGCAGATGGGTTAGGTCTTAAATATAGTTTTGTAGCGAGCTGGATTACTTTAGAGGTACATTCGGCTTTAGATGCCGTTGGTTTAACTGCATTATTTGCCGATGTGTTAACCAAACATAATATAAGTTGCAATGTTATAGCAGGGTTTTATCACGATCATATTTTTGTTGATAAAAACGATGCGGAACAAGCTGTTAAGGCTTTAACTACACTTTCTAAAAGTTATTAGTACTTTGCTTTTTATATTTACTTTATATATGAAATAAAAAAAAATCCTGATAGTTGTTTGTCAGGATTTTAAGGTTTGCCATCTTGTTCTAAACCAGTTTCAGATTAATCAAATCTATCCTTTTCTAAATGCATTATAATACGTTCTTTTTAGAATAAAGAATATCCAAAAATCATAGATACTGTATTGTAGTCTGCAACCCAACCTGTGTAGGTTGCTAAAAGATCTCTCTTTGTTTGATATCTTAAGCTCAAACTATAAGTTTCGTTTAATTTGTAACCAACTGCAAGAGCTAAATTACTTGAGGTCTTAATATCTAAGTCATAGAGGCTTGATCCGTCATTTCTTTTAATATCTATTGTTGAATTTGAACTAAAGTCAAATACTAAAGAAGCATCAACGAAAATTTTAGACTTTTCGTTTAAAAATATATAGTGCCTTATACTTACCGGGACTTCAATAGAGGTATAATCAAGATTAGCTATTATTTTTCCGCCATTAATATTTCTAGCGTCTGCTGATTGTTCAGCCTTAAATTTTTGGTAAGTAGGTTCTGCCGCAAGTGCCCATTTATTTTTATTAAAAGGTAAAATAAATTCAGCTTCTAATCCAAACCTAATACCAGATTCCATATCAAAATTTATGGTGCTAAAATCAGGATTGGTGCTTTTTATTGATAGAGTAGAACTATAAAATCGAGGTCTGATTGTTAGATTAAATAAATCTCGTTTTTGTTTTGGTTCTAAACTCACTATTTCCTTATTATGGCATTTACTATAATCAGTGAAAAATGCAACCAAATCTTTTTTTCTATAATTGAGTTTTTCAACGCGATTCATTTTAAAATTTGGACATTTTAAATCATTCCATAATTGTTGTCTAAATCTATTATTCTTTCGAATATCATTATTCTCAATTTTATAAACTTTAAATACTAATTGCTTAATATTTGATACATCATTACCATAAAAGTATCTGTTTAGTTTACCATCAATATATTGATATAAATTAGATTTACCTTCAACTAAAACTTTTAAAAATAGAGTTTCTTTATTAAAAACGGGATTTTTATCGGTGGTCAAGTTATTGATGTTATCATGAGATCTATCAATGTTTACTACACTTTTTATATATTTTGAAATGTTATAAACGCCAAACTCTTTTGCGGTTTTAAAGGTTGCTATTTGAGGTTCGCTATTTTCTGATATTTTATATTCAAATTGAGTTGGGGAGTTTCTCCAATCTATATTTTTAATTAGACAATTAATTTTTTGATTATTATTGTCAATATAATATCCTTTCTCATAAGAAATTTGTGAATAACAACTTAAGGTTAGTATGGTTATTAGTATAATTAAAAACTTTCTTTTCATCTGTTACAAATAGTTTGTGGTTAAATGTATTGACAATCAGTAGCTTAGGTTTTTTTTTAATCATAGCATACTTTAAAGGGTTATTACTAAGTAAATATAGTTTTTTTTCTTACAAATAAGGATAAAAAAATCCTAATAGTTGCCTATTAGGATTTTTAAATTATCTAAGTTTATGTTATGCTTTACGCTCCAACAAAGCCATATAAAAACCATCGAATCCAGATTTATGCGATAGTAGTTTTTTATCTTTTAATAATTCGAAGCTTGCTCCAGCTTCCGAAGCTAAAAAGGTTTTAACTTGATTTTGGTTTTCTGAAGGTAATACAGAACAAGTAGCGTAAACTAGTTGCCCGCCAACTTTTACCATTCTAGAATATTGCTGTAAAATGTCTTGCTGAGTTTCTTTTATTTTATCTATAAACTCGGGTTGTAATTTCCATTTTGCATCAGGGTTACGGCGTAACACACCTAAGCCAGAACATGGCGCATCAATTAAAACACGATCTGCTTTGTCGTATAATTTTTTAATTGGTTTTGTAGATGCTATAACGCGGTTTTCAATATTATGAGCACCGTTTCGCTTAGCACGACGTTTTAATTCGTTTAGTTTATTGCCGTAAATATCCATTGCAATAATTTGCCCTTTGTTTTCCATTAAGGAAGCTAGGTGCAAGGTTTTTCCGCCGGCACCAGCACAAGTATCTACAACACGCATACCGGGTTGCACATTTAAAAATTCGGCTACTAATTGCGAGTTCGCATCTTGAACTTCAAAATGACCATTTTTAAAGTTTTCGGTAGCAAATACATTAGCACGTTCGCGTAATTTAAGTGCGCTTGGGTGACCGTCTATAAATTCGGTTTCAATATCTAAATCGAATAATTCGGTTTGTAATTTTTCTTTAGTTGTTTTAAGGGTGTTTACTCTTAAAATAACATCGGCTTGCTCGTTTAAAGCTGCTATTTCTTTGCTCCAAACGGCATCGCCTAATTCTTTGCGTCCAATTTCGTCCATCCAATCTGGAATAGATTCTTTTAGGCGTCGCACTTTAGAAAGCTCGTCGTAACGTCCTTTAATTTTACGTAGTGGTGTGCCTTCAAAATATTTCCAGTCTGGTAATTTTATACCTTTTAAGGTTGCCCAAACGGCAAACATGCGCCATAGGTTATCACGATCAAAAGGTTCTTTAACTTCGGCAATTTCGGCATACAGGCGTTTCCAACGTACCATTTCGTATGTGGTTTCGGCAACAAAGCCTCTATCGCGAGAGCCCCAACGTTTATCACGTTTTAATAATTGTTGTATAACTTTATCGGCGTATTTACCTTCGTTGAAGATTAATGTTAGGCCGTCTATAACTGCAAAGCAGAGGTTTCTATGTAATCGCATGGTATTTAAATAAGGCTGCAAAGGTACGTTTTTAAATGGTTAATTTTTAACTTGTTTACAGGTTTTAAAGTGGTTTGTTTTACACCATAGGTGTTTTTGTTTTCTGTTTTAAAATACGAGTGCTAGCAGATGTGTATTAATATGGTTTTATGTGTAATATTAGCTGGTTTGCCCGCGTTAAGGATTGCAGTGGAAAGCCCACAGGGAGGTACGACTGAGGACTTGCAGCGTAAAGCCAGACCCGATAGGGGAACGCCCAAATACAGGTAAGACTTATTTTTTTACTTCTATATTTATGTAGTTTTTATAAAAGCTTAACTTTGGTGGCTTAATTGAAATTGTTAATCCTAAAATTTTAGGAAGACATCTAGTTTAATATTTTTTTTGACAGAAAACGAATTTATAACGGGATTGCAAAACCATAATGCCAATGCGTATGGGAAGTTGTTGGACGAGTACCAACAAAAGGTTTTTGCTACCTGTATTTCGTTTGTGCCTAATAAGGAGGATGCCGAGGATATTGCTCAAGATGTTTTTGTTGAGGTATTTAATTCGATAGGGAAATTTAAAGGAAACTCTAAACTTTCTACTTGGATTTACAGGATTACTACCAACAAATGCTTGGAGTTTATAAGGAAGCGTAACACGAAAAAACGTTTTGCTTTTTTGCAAGCTATTACGGGTAATGAGGTGCCATTGGATAAAACTAATTATTTTACCGAAATGAATCATCCGGGTGTTATTTTGGAAAATAAGGAGAAGAGTGAGACCTTGTTTTACGCTATAAATCAATTGCCAGATGCACAAAAGGTTGTCTTTACATTGCATAAGGTAGACGGTAAAAGTTATCAGGAAATTAGCGATATTATTGAAAAGAGTGTGTCGTCGGTAGAGAGTTTAATGTTTAGGGCTAGAAAGAATTTGCAGAAACTTTTAGAAAATTTTTATAAAAATGATAATTAGCGCAAGTTTTTAAATTTTTTTGCATCTAATAGTATATAACACGGAGATATGGAAACAAATAAAAACATACAAGATAAGGTTGATAGTGCGTTTAGCGCGCTTGATGCCATCGAGCCTGTAAACGTGTCTCCCTTTTTTAAAGATAAAACCATGCAGGTGTTATTTGCCGAAAAGGAAGAAAAACAAAGCGTTTGGAGTTGGTTTACACCTAAGCTGCAATTAGCGACATTGGTTTGTATAGTTGTACTTAATGTGGTTGCTTTTAGTAAAATGGAAACCGCATCGAGTTACGATGAGAATTTAAGTGAGTTTGCCGAGTCTTATGGGTTGGTGGCTAGTGATAAGGATACCTTAATATTAAATTAATTATGTCTAAAAAATTACCATTATATATTCTACTTGTTTTTTTAATTGTGGTGAATGGCTTTTTTCTCTATAATTATTTAGGTGCAGGACCGAATAATAACACAAAAGAGCCTATGCGTCCTAAAATGTTTTTAACAAAAGAGTTGGGGTTTAATCCGGCACAAAAGGCAAGGTTTGATGTGTTAGATAAAAAGCACCATAAACGTATGCAAAACATTAGCAGCGAAATTAGAGTGTTAAAGGATGATATGTTTAATGGATTCTCTGATGCTAGTTTTGATGAATCTAAAATTATAGCGTTAACAAAATTAATAGGAGAAAAGGAAGCAGCTAAGGATTTAGAAGTTTTTAGATATTTTAGTAAGATTAAAGAGATTTGCACTGCAGAGCAACAGGAAACGTTTAATAACATATTAAAAGATGCACTTAGGCGTGGCGATAGAGCGCAAGGACCTCCAGAAAGAAGACCGGGAGAAAGACGAGAGGATGGGCCCAATGGTCATAGACCTCCGCCACCAATGGATGGCGAAGGTATGGAGCAAATGCCTCCGCCTAGTCAATAAAACAAATAGCTTTAAAAAAGACCTTCATATTTTGAGGGTCTTTTTTTTGTGATTTTTTTAACAGAAGGCATCACAAGTTTAAAAATAGTATAGCATCTAAAAGTACATAACAATAAAATTTAGAAAATATGAACAAGGTATTTAAAACAGTCATTTTGGTTTTTGGAATAACATTATTTATGTCGAACAGTTCTTTTGGACAATCTGATAATAGACCTGATAGAAAAGAGCCACCAACTTTTAAGGAGTTATTAGAAGAGATGGATGCCGATGAAGATGGGAAACTTTCTGAAAAGGAAGTTAAGGGACCTTTAAAAAAGGATTTTGCTAAAATTGATGCCAATGAAGATGGGTTTATTACAGAGGAAGAATTGAAAAATGCGCCTAAGCCAGAAAGAAAAGAAAGAAAATAACCTTAAAATTTTATAAGATGAAAACAATACATGCAATTAAACTAATAACTAAAACGGCAGTTTTTGTATTACTAACGTTCTTTTTTATAGGCTGTAATAATGATGATAATACAGTAAATGAAGAAAGTGTTGAGGAAGAGGTAGAAGTTGTAATAGATGATACCGATTTTGAAGCTACAGATTGGACCACGGAAACACACACTAAAGATGTAGATCCAAATTTTGATGAGGTTTTTGAAGATAACGCTGTAAAACGTTTAGATATAGTCATTACAGAAGCGCGTTGGCAAAATATGTTGGATGATATGACCTATTTGTACGGTACTTTTGGAGGTGGTTCTAGAGGTGGTGGTTTAACCGATACCGACGAAGACCCAATTTTTGTGCCTGCCGAAGTGTTTTATAAAGACAAAGAATGGTATAGAGTTGGTGTGCGTTTTAAAGGTAACTCTAGCTTGCAAACCAGCTGGCAAAATGGTATTTTAAAACTATCATTTAAATTAGATTTTGATGAGTTTGAAGATGATTACCCACAAATAGATAACCAGCGTTTTTATGGATTTAAAAAATTAAGTCTTAAAAACAATTTCGACGATAAATCGATGTTACGCGAAAAAGTAGCTGCCGATGTGTTTAAAAATGCAGGTTTAGCAGTATCTCATACAGCATTTTATACCGTTTATGTTGATCATGGAGATGGTCCGGTATATTTTGGTTTATACACTTTGGTTGAAGAGGTTGATGATACGGTTATAGATACACAATTTTCCGATGATGATGGTAATTTATACAAACCAGATGGCGACGCGGCAAGTTTTGCTAGCGGTACGTATGATGAAGATGAATATGTAAAGAAAACAAATGAAGATGAGGCCGATTTTAGCGATGTAGCAAACTTACTTTCTGTAATAAACGATGGAATACGCAGCACTGATGCGGAAACTTGGAGGTCTAACTTAGATGCTGTTTTAGATACCGATGTGTTTTTAAAATACTTAGCTGTAAATACGGTTATTCAAAACTGGGATACTTACGGTATAATGACGCATAATTATTTCTTATATAATAATCCAGATACTAGTAAGTTAACATGGATTCCTTGGGATAATAATGAGGCGCTTCAAGAAGGAAAACAAGGTGGTGCTGCAAATTTAGATTTTTCGAATATTTCTGCATCACAATGGCCACTAATTGGTTACATGTATCAAGATGAGGTTTACAAAGCAAAGTATCAAGCTTATGTGCAAGAGGTTGTTGATGGTGCTTTTAATACCAGTACTATGCAATCCTTATATACATCGTATGCTGCTTTAATTGAGGAGTATGCCACTTCAGAGAATCCAGGATATACGTTTTTAAATTCAAGTGCCGATTTTCAGACTGCGGTAAATACGTTAAAAAGTCATGTGTCTTCTAGAGCATCAGCAGTAAGTATTTATTTAAACAATTAATATAATATTTGAGTTTGGTTTAGTTTTTTTAAAGGCCTCATAAGTGATATTATGAGGCTTTTTTCAAAAAAAAGAATGTTGGCCACAAGTTATTGGTAAAAACAACATCTAAATACAAAGTAGAATAAATTAATAATAATGAAGATGAAAAATAGATATCTAACAATATGTATGCTTTTAATAGTATTAGTAAGCTGTAAAAGTAATACCGGGACACATAGTCACGATGCTGAAGGCGTACATTCGCATAACCACGATAATGAAAGTCCTATTAATTATTTTGGAAACTATTCTTTAATTAACGAGGGTTATGGTACTAAAACCATTGTAACTGTTAGTGGTAACACCCGGAAAATGGTTACCAACGCGTTGCCCAATCATAAAACTGGAGCTTTTCCAAACCAAGGGAACCCTAATAGTATTTCGGCACAAAATAAGACCTACACCTTTCCTGTAAAACCAAAATATACAGGAGAAGCACAGTGGGTAAGAGAACCAGGAATTGCCTTAAACGGTGTAAAATTCGAGCCGGGAACTGCTGAGGTTGTGGTGTGCGATACTGGTGAAAATTATAGGGTGGAAGCCTTTCAAGATTTAATTGATTTAGGATTAGATTTTAATCATGCTCACGTTCAACCTACAGGAGCTTACCATTATCACGGGTCGCCTACTTCGGTAATCCAAAATTCAGATACCGGTCATGATTTGGTTCATGTTGGTTTTGCACATGATGGTTTCCCTATGTATTATTCAAAAAGCGGTGCGTATAAACCGAGTTATAAGCTTTTGGATGGTAATAGAGAAGGAGAGGATTGCACGTATACCGCCCGAGAAACTATTGATGTTTCTGTTGGTGGTCATCACGATGGTACTTACGGTTCCGATTTTGAATATGTTGAAGGTTATGGCGATTTGGATGCCTGTAACGGGATTAATATAAATGGGCAATACATGTATTTGGTAACTAATGAGTTTCCATATGTAAGTCGTTGTTTAATGGGTGAAGTTGAGCAAGAGGAACGACGCGGACCTCAAAACAGAGAAGGAGGAAACCGACCAAGGCAAAGACCTAGCGCTACCGATATTATTAAGCAAATGGATGCTAATAAAGATGGTAAATTATCTGAAAAAGAAGCTAAAGGACCATTAGCTGACGATTTCTCTAAGGTTGATGCTAATAAAGATGGATTTATCTCAAAAGAAGAATTAGAAAAAGGACAAAAACAAAACAAACAAGGTCGTCAAGGTGGGCGACCACAAGATAATAGAAATTAGTTTATGAACGAGCGCAAGTTTATTTTAATACTGGCATCTAAATATTAATAATATTAAAACAATAAGACTATGAAATACTATTTGAAACCTTTTACTTTCATTACAATTTTTGCTTTTGCATTATTTGCTTGCAGTAGTGATGACTCTTCAAGTACAGATAATGCTAATGATGGCGATGACGACGTAGATGAGGTTGCTGTAACAGAATTGCATGCGGCTTTTGCTGAGTTTAACCAAGATGCGGTTACTGTATTTTTATCTGATGATGGTACCGAGGTTACTATTGAAACAACGGGATATCCAGATCATGCTTCAATTTATTGGGAGCCGGATAATGTCCTTTATAAAGACGAACCAGATGTAAGAAAAACAACTGAAGATACTTATATTGGTGGTGGGCAAGGTGAAGCTACAAGTATTACCGTTGATGCAGTACCAAACTTAACTGGTGCAACTGTTGCTACCCAGTTAAATACAATTGGTATAGCGGTTAGTGGATCTTCTATATTTAATGATCAAGAAGGTGCTGGAGATTTAGATCAAGCCGCAGGAAGTTTAGATTGGGCAGGTGCTCATAAAGGTCCGGGAGTATATCACTACCATTTAGAGCCTACTCCAATTACTAGTAATGATGATAGTTTGGTAGGTATTTTACTTGATGGTGTTTTTATTTATGGAAGACAGTGTAGTGCTACAGGAGCTGTTCCAACCGATTTAGATGCTTCAGGTGGTCACACATCTATAACGCAGTTTACAGATGGGGCAGAAGAATATCATTACCATATTATTAATGAGGTGTATGCCGCAGGAAATTATGCCTATGAACCAGCGTATGTGCTTTTTGCTGGACCTTTTCAAGGGTATTAAAACATAGAAAAAACATGAAACCAATTCTTTTTCTTGTTCTCATTGCTTTTTGTATAACGTGTTGCAAAGAAACATCGTCTAGTAAACCTGTAAATGCAGTTGGTAAGGAAGTGCAATCTATTGTTATAGATAGTGTTGAGGTGCTGAAAAAAGAATTGGTTCTTAATGGGAATAAAGGCCAATGGTTTTACAACGATAAACCATACAATGGCTATTCTTTAAAGTATCATGCTAATGGTGTTTTAGAAGAAAAATGGGGCTTTTTTAATGGGAAAAGAGAAGGTGTTGCAAAACGTTGGACTAAAAAAGGAAACCTTCAATTAGAGTCTTATTATAAAAATAATAGGTTAGAAGGTGTCTATAAAACATGGTGGGAAAACGGTGTTTTGGCAGGTGAAACTTTTTACGAAAAAGGTGTTAAACAAGGTGTTGAGAGAAAATGGTTTTCAAGCGGTCAATTAAATAAATTAAGGCATTTTGTAGATGGAAAAGAACACGGTTTGCAAAAAGCGTGGTTAGCTAACGGTAAAATATATGTTAACTACGAAGCTAAAAATGGTCGAACTTTTGGTTTAAGTAGAGCAAATTCTTGTGTTAGGTTAGAGGATGAAGTTGTTATTAGAAAAAATTAATATTATGAAATACTTAGGTATAATAATGTTGCTAATTTTTACAGCTTGTAAAAAGGACATTAAAAAAGAAACGGTTAAAGTTGTTGAAAATAGCAGAGTAGATTATTTGCCGTATTACAACGACGAAACTTTTACTCCACATTGGTTAACTCCAAATACCGAAGAAGAGAAAGCGTTTCATAAAATTCCAGATTTTTCGTTAACAAATCAATTGGGAGAAATGGTTACTCAAAATACGTTTGAAAATAAGATTTATATAACAAATTTCTTTTTTACCACTTGCCCTGGTATTTGTCCTAAAATGACGGGTAATATGGCAAAAATTCAGGAGGAATTTAAAAATGATAAGGATATCCTATTATTATCACATTCAGTAATGCCTAGTACAGATTCGGTTTCTGTTTTAAAAGCTTATGCTAAAAATAATAATGTTATAGCCAATAAATGGCAT
The DNA here is from genome assembly GCF_046736315.1 of Algibacter sp. AS12. Taxonomy (NCBI): domain Bacteria; kingdom Pseudomonadati; phylum Bacteroidota; class Flavobacteriia; order Flavobacteriales; family Flavobacteriaceae; genus Algibacter; species Algibacter sp. AS12. Next base: position 233,855 of record NZ_CP151841.1, on the reverse strand, counting down.
TTAGTAACAGGAAGTCGGCATGATATTTATACCCTTGGTAGAGATCATTATTTTGTTGAAAGTGATTTAGGAGAAGAAAAAAGTATTGAAGATTTTTTGCATACCGAGAACTTTTTATTGATTGATAAGAATAAGCATATTCGCGGCATATACAATGGGTTAAATCGCGCTTCTATGGCGCAATTAATTATAGATATCAAGGCATTAAAAAAAGAATCTTGAGTTGGTTAATAGCAATTGTTTTGACTTAAAGCTTTGTGATTTATTCATGAAGCTTTTTTACTTTTATAGAAATTCGAATTTATGAAGCGTATTGTACTATTAATTTTAGGTGTTGTTGTGTTCTTTTCCTGCGGAAAAAAGGAAGCAGTTGCTAAGTCTAGAGAGTTAAACGAGGTCTTTATAATAAATCATCAATTAGATTCATTATTAAGTATAAGAGCGTTGGAGATTACTAAGGATGATAATGTCTTTTTTCTAACATCAAATGGTTATGGTGGTGTTGTTTATTATTCAGATGCGGATGAAAAATCGAATGTGGTGTATCCTATTCCTATGGCTCATGATAGTGTAAATAATAATTTTAGAGCATTTGCAGCTACTAATTACAATGGTTTTGCTTTATCTATAGCTTCGCCTGCTAGATTGTATAAAATTAAGAATGACGAAAAAGTTCTAGTTTACCAAGAAAACCATCCCAAAGCATTCTATGACTCTATGGAGTTCTGGAACGACCAAGAAGGAATAGCTATAGGAGATTCTACGGATGACTGTTTAAGTGTAATTATAACTAGAGATGGTGGTAACACCTGGAAAAAACTATCCTGTAATGATTTACCAAAAGGAACAGAAAACGAAGGTGCTTTTGCAGCAAGCGATACTAATATTGCTATTATAGGCAATAATACTTGGGTGGCTACAACGGCTAGTCGTGTTTATTATTCTCCAGATAAAGGTGAAACATGGCGTGTTTACAATACACCAATAGTTAAGGCTAAAGAAACAGAGGGTATTTATTCAATTGATTTTTACGATGAGTTAAACGGATTCGCTATTGGTGGCGACTATACCAAGCCAGATAATAATGCTGCTAACAAAATAAGAACTAACGATGGTGGTAAAACATGGCAGCTCGTAGCTCAAAATCAAAATCCGGGGTACAGAAGCTGTGTACAGTATATCCCTAATGGTAACGGAAAAGAACTAGTTGCTGTGGGGTTTAAGGGTGTCGATTATAGTAATGATTCCGGCGACTCCTGGAAACATTTAAGCGATGAAGGCTTTTATACCATTCGTATTCTAAATGATTCCGTGGCGTATGCTGCTGGGGCGGGTAGGATTTCTAAACTAGTGTTTAAGTAAAGTGTTTTGTCTTCTCTTTTAGGTTTTTAATCTTTTTTTTAAATGTTTTTGGTTGTAGTAACACCATTAACAAGGTGGTTATTCTTGTTTTTTTTAGTGTTTTTTAAATTTTAACACTCAGAATCTTACATTAAAAAGGCCTTTTATTTCCGAGATTGATATTTTATTCATGTTTTTTTTGTTAAAATTTTAAAATATTTTTTTAAACGTCAATAATACGTTAATCCCTTTGTTTTCAAGCTTTTCAAAATTTTTCCGACCTTAAAAAGTTTGTAATGTGCTCAATTATAAGTAATTGTTGATAAAATATATTTTGATATTAACTTTCAATTAGTATATATTTGCATAACAAACGTCTAAAGTACGTTTATTGAAAAATACTAAACTAAACATTGAAATTATGAAATCACCACTTCAAAACACTAAGCAAAATCTGTCTGCTTCTGTTTTTAATTCAAGACAATCAAAATGTAACAAAACGCGTTTTATTCAATTAGTATGTTTGTGTGTTCTGTTTTTAGGATTTAATACAGTTACTGCTCAAGATGAAAATAACAACGACGATTACAAAGCTTTTACAGCTGGAGCACATATAAAAAACATGCATTTATGGCATGGTTTTGTAGTACACCCAGGTGCCATGTTAGCTACTAACTTAGAGTATAACTCTAGAGATAAAAAATTCACATTTGGTTTATGGGGAGGAGCTAGTTTAACAACTGTAGATGTTGTAAATAAAAATACTGGCGAAAACGTAGGGGCTCACTACCAAGAGTTTTCATTATATACTAAATACCGTTTCTCTGACAAGTTTTTTATAGAGGCGGTTACACATAATAACTATACAGGTGTTGAAGAACGTGGCGATGTATTGCATTACTGGAGTTATGATAAAACACAAGGCTACAACTTTGTAGATCTTAACTTTGGGTATAACATTTCACCTAATACATTATTATATTTTGCTACTATTCTTAGTGGTGGCTCGGGCGATTACGAAGTGCAAGAAGATGGTTCTTTAGAGGATTCATGGACACATTACTTTGAGGTTACAAGTAAAGTTTGGGAAAAACAAGATGCTAACTTATCTTTATTTGTAGGTGGAGCTTGGTCTTTTGTAACCGATAAAACATTTTATACCGAAGGTGCAGGAAACCTTATTAATGTAGGTGCTACTTACGGTGATAAAATTAAAATTGGTAATCATAAATTACCAATAGGAGTTACAGCAATGTGGAACCCAGAAAAAGAAAAAACTGTACTTCAAGTGGATATAACCATTTTTTAGTACTTTAAAGAATATAAAATAAACTATTAACTAAATTAAGATATAAAACCATTTATTATGAAAACAAAAAACATGACATCCGTTTTAAGGCAAATTGTTAAACCATTATTTGTTTTAACCTTATTATTTAATCTTTCAAGCTGTGTAGATCAAGGAGCATCCACTCAAGCAGATGTAAATAGTGCCGAAGATACTAGCGCAAAAGTAGAAAGCGCAATAGATTTAACTGGGAAAAAAATAGGGTATGCTACGCCGTCTTTAAACGCACCGTATTACCAAGCCCTTTTGCAAAGTATTAAAGCAAGTACCGAAAAAAATGGTATGGTGTTTTTATCTGCCGACGGACAAGATGATATTAATAAGCAAGTTGCAGCAGTAGAGGATTTAATTACTAAAGGTGTTGATGCTTTATTATTAAATCCAAAAGATCCTGATGCCTTAGTAGGTGTAACAAAAGTGGCTAAGGCTGCTGGTATTCCGGTTTTTATTATCGATAGTTCTATTAATCCTTCTGCAGATTACGTAACAACTATTCAGTCTAATAATTTAGCAAATGGTGAGTTAGCAGGCGAGTGGTTAGTTAAAAAAATGGGAAACACTAAAATGAACATTGCTTTATTAAGTGGTAATGCTGGAAACCCTGTAGGAAGAACTAGAAAACAAGGACTCTTACAAGGTATAACGGAAGAACAATTAAGAACCCAAGGTAAAATTGATTTAAACGTTAAAACGCAAGCATATACAGAGTGGTCTTACGCAGGTGGTTTAAAAGCTATGGAAGATATACTAGTAGCACATCCAGATATTAATGTTGTTATTACAGAATCTGATGTGTGTGTATTAGGTGCTATAAAAGCAATAAAACAGGCAGGTAAAACAGATGATATTTTAATTGTTGCTGGTGCCGACGGACAAAAAGAAGCTATTAAGTACATTATGGATACCGATTTTTACGGATGTACTGCAATGAACAGTCCGGTGCAAATTGGAAAAAATGCCGTAGAGTATGCTATTCAATACATGAATGGAAAAAGAGATTTCAAGAAAACGTCATTCACAGCGCCACTATTAATTACAAAAGAGAATGCTGCTAAGTATTATGATCCTAAAGCCTTATTTTAATCTTTAAAATTCATTTATATGAAAACTTCAGATAGTGAATACAGATTAGAAATGACCGGAATATCAAAAAGTTTCGGTGTGGTTTCTGTACTTGAAAATGTAAACCTTAAAGTAAAGCCTGGAGAAATCCATGCTTTACTAGGGGAAAACGGAGCAGGGAAATCTACTTTAATCAAAATTTTAAGTGGTGTGCACCAAAAGGATTCTGGAAAAGTAATTTTAGATGGCGAAGAAATTAGTCCTAAAAACACTCACGATGGTCAGGTTTTAGGTATCAGTGTTGTGTTTCAAGAGTTATCCTTAGTAAACGATTTATCAGTGGCCGAAAATATTTATTTGCACAAATTGGGCTCAAGTAAATTTTGGATGAACTGGAAAGAGATTACTAAAAATGCTCAAGATTTAATTGATTCATTAGGGTTTGATATTGATGCTTCTGCTCGAGTTAGAGATTTAAGTATCGTTCAAAAGCAAGTGGTAGAAATAGCTAAAGCATTATCAGAAGATACTAAAGTATTGGTATTGGATGAGCCAACTACGGTTTTCGACCCAACAGATACTAAAAAGTTATTTGACAACCTTTTTAAACTTAGAGATAAAGGAATTTCTATTATTTATATATCGCATCACTTAGATGAGATTTTTAAAATTGCAGATTCTGTAACTGTGCTTAGAGATGGTGTAGATACAGGAAGTATGGCTGTAAAAGATACAGATACAGACGGTGTAATTCGCTTAATGATTGGAAGAGAATTAAAAGATTTATATCCAACTCGCGATGTTGAAATTGGTGAGGTTCCTGTTTTTGAAGTTAAAAATTTAACGGCTAAAGATACCTTAGTTCATGATGTGTCATTTTCGGTACGTCCGGGAGAAGTTTTAGGAATTGCAGGTTTAGGAGGAAGTGGAAGAACGGAAACAGCTAAATTAATTTTTGGAGCTCATAAAAAGAAATCTGGAACTTTAATTTTAAACGGAAAGGAAATAAAAACCAATACGCCAGTGTGTGCAGTTGGTCACCAAATAGGATTTGTTTCCGAGGATAGAAAAGAAGATGGTGTGTTTTTACCATTATCGATAAGACGCAATATTAGCGTTACCAATTTTTCTGGTATCTCTGGTAAATTAGGGTTTATAAATGTAGCGAATGAATATAAAAATGTTTTAGAATTAATTGAGAAGTTAAACATTAAAACACCAAGTTCTGAAGTTGACGTTAAAAACCTAAGTGGAGGAAACCAACAAAAAGTAGCTTTAGCTAAATGGTTAAGTATTGATAGTAAAGTTATTTTTATTGACGAGCCAACTCGTGGAGTCGATGTTGGTGCTAAAATTGAAATTTACAACCTAATTAACGAAGTTGCCAAAAAAGGAGTTGGTGTGGTAGTAATTTCATCGGATATGCCTGAAATTATGGGTATTTCAGATCGCATCTTAGTTATGCATGAAGGTACATTCTACGGAGAATTATCAAAAGAAGAATTTTCTGAGGAAAACATTTTACGCTATTCTATTGGCGAAAAACTTAAACAAGTAGTCTAACAAAGCTATAACAAAAAACAAAAAAAACAATGGCATTAACAATAAAACAACAACTAAGTAGCCCGGGTGGTTTACTTAAGTTTCTCGTAAAACATAATACAATTTTCATTTTCATATTGCTGGTAATATTTTCAGCATTAATTTCCGATGTGTTTTTTACATCAACAAACCTTTCAAATTTATTAAAACAAGTATCTGGTATAGGTATTATTAGTATTGGTATGTTGCTTGTAATTCTAACAGGTGGTATCGATTTATCTGTGGGTTCCATGGTCGCATTATTAGCAGTAACCTTTGCTATATTGGTTAATGTAGTAGTGCTTCCATTGGCCATAATATTAACTATTATTATTGGTTTTGGTTTAGGGAGCGTCTCGGGTTATCTCGTGGCATATCAAAAAATGGCACCGTTTGTAGCAACTTTGGCCTTAATGACAATTGCTAGAGGCTTAGGGTTTATTTACTCTAAAGGATCTCCAATTACCTTTAAAACTCCAGGTGGCGAATTCATGTCTAATTTTGCAAATAATTCAACTTTAGGTGTTCCAAATATTGCCATTGTATTCTTTTTAATTGTCATTTTAGCTATGGTTTTGCTTCGCTACAATGTATTTGGAAGATTAATTATTGCTATTGGAAGTAACGAAGAAGCATCTCGTTTATCTGGTATAAAAGTTAATAAATATAAATTTCTAGTTTATGCAATTTCTGGAGCTTTAGCAGCAACAGCAGCCGTAATTGTAGCTTCTAGAACCAACTTAGGATCTCCTAATATGGGTATGGCTTGGGAGCTAGATGCTATTGCAGCAGTTGTAATTGGTGGTGCAAGTTTAAATGGCGGAAAAGGTACGGCTATAAACACATTAATGGGTGTGCTTATTTTGGGTTTAATTGGTAATATTTTAAATCTTTTAAATGTGCCATCCTATCCACAACAAGTAGTTAAAGGAGCAATTATCATTTTTGCAGTGTTACTTCAACGTTTCGATAGCAAATAAAAAAAAGAAATAATGACAACATATAAATTAAATAACTTAAACTTAGAAAAGTTTAAGGAGGTGGCAGCTATTCCTAACTATAACAGGGATGCCATAAAAACAGGGATTGTACATGTTGGTATAGGAGGGTTTCATAGAGCGCATGAGGCCTTGTATACAGATGATTTGTTACACGATAAAACAGTAAAGGATTGGGGTATTTGTGGAGTGGCATTGTTAGATTTTGATACTAAAATTTACAACACTTTAAAAGCTCAAGATGGATTGTATACTTTGGTTGTAAAAGAGTTAGATGGAACACTTTCTAGGCGTATTATAGGTTCTATTGTTGAGGTGTTATACGCGCCAGAAAACCCAATAAAAGTTATTGAGAAAATGGCAAGTCCAGAGGTTAAAATAGTATCACTTACTATTACCGAAGGAGGTTATAATTATAACGAGGCTACTGGCGAATTCAATTTTGAAAACCCATTAATTCAATATGATATAGAGCATTCGCAATCTCCAAAAACTATATTTGGTTATTTAACGCAAGCTTTAAAATTACGTAAAGCAAATGGGGTAAAAGGAATTACTATTCAGTCTTGCGATAACATTCAAGGTAATGGAGACATGACCAAGAAAATGCTAATGAGCTATATTAATGTTGCCGAACCAGAATTGGTAACTTGGGTAGCATCAAACGTATCGTTCCCTAATGCTATGGTAGATAGAATTACACCAGCAACTAGTCCTATTGATATTTCAAACTTAAAAGAAATAACGGGAATTGACGATGCGTGGCCTGTAGTTTGCGAGCCATTTAAGCAATGGGTAATCGAAGATGATTTTATTTCCGGACGACCAGCCTGGGAAAACGTAGGAGCACAATTTGTAAAAGATGTTGAGCCTTTTGAAAAAATGAAACTTCAATTACTTAACGCGGGACATTCTGTTTTAGGGATATTAGGCGCTTTAATGGGGTATGATACCATTGATGAAGTAGCTAATAATCCTATTATTAATAGCTTTTTACGGGCTTATATGAGACATGAGGTTGCACCCGTGCTTAGCGATTTAAATGGTGTCGATTTAGAAGCTTATGAAGCCTCGTTGTTAGAGCGTTTCGGGAACATTTATATTAAAGATCAAATAGATAGAATTTGTAGTGAAAGTTCGGCTAAATTCCCGATTTTCGTATTGCCAACTATAAATTCTCAGTTAAAAGAAAACGGGCATATAGAGCATGCTGCTTTTGTAGTTGCAGCTTGGGCTATTTATAGTTTAGGACAAGATAAAAACGGTAAAGCCTTATTGATTAAGGACGCTATGAAAGCAGAATTAAACGAAAAGGCTATCGCTTCAAAAAATAATCCGGTTGCTTTTTTAGAGATTGAGTCCATTTTTGGAAAACTAAAAGATTCTAAGCTTTTTGTTGAAACGTATACTAAAGCCTATCAAGATATCTCAAGTAAAGGTGTTGAAAATTGCGTTTTAGAAATTAATGCAAACATGTTAAACTATAATTAAAATGGCAAATATAACTTGTTTTGGAGAGGTGTTATGGGATGTTTTTCCAACCCATAAAAAAATAGGAGGAGCGCCATTAAATGTTGCTGCCAGATTACAGGATTTTAATAATACTGTTTCGATGGTTAGTCGTGTGGGGAAGGATAAAAAAGGCCGTAAAATTTTAAAGTTTTTAAAGGGTAAAGGTGTTAATACAGATGGTGTTCAAATAGATGAAATCTTTAAAACAGGAAAAGTAAAAGTTACATTGGATGTTGAAGGGTCAGCATCATACGATATTATGTTCCCTAGAGGGTGGGATAAAATAGAGCTTACAGATCAAGTAATTTCAGTTGTTGAGAATGCTGATGCTTTTGTTTTTGGAAGTTTAGTAGCTCGCGATGTAATCTCCAGAGAAACACTGTATGTGCTTTTAAAATTGGCAAAATATAAAATTTTCGATGTTAATTTAAGAGCACCTCATTACACTATGGATGTATTGTGGTATTTAATTAATCAGGCCGATTTTGTAAAGTTTAATGATGATGAGATTCTAGAAATAGGAAGCAATTTAGGTTCTAAGGCGCAATCTTTAGAAGAAATTATAGCCTTTGTCGCTAAAGAAACAAATGCCAAAACTATTTGTGTAACCAAAGGAGGTAATGGTGCTATTTTGTATTATCAAGATGCCTTTTATTACAATAGTGGTTATAAAGTAAATGTGGTAGATACTGTTGGTGCAGGCGATTCTTTTTTAGCTTCAATAATAACACAATTGTTAAATAAAACAGAGCCGCAAGAGGCCTTAGATTTTGCTTGTGCTGTAGGTGCTATAGTAGCAAGTAGGGAAGGCGCTAATCCAGAAATTAAACAAGAAGATATTGATAAAATGGTTAACTCCTAAGAATTTGTTTTTTTGTTAATAGTGTTAAAGGCTTCATGTAAATATTCATGAAGCCTTTTTCTTTTTTAGATTTACAGTAATTTGTCATTGAATTGTTTTACACTTTCCTTGATGGTGTGGTTTCTTAAATGATTTAAATAATGAAGATATTTGTTAGTAAACACAGGATTGCTGCTTAAATCGTTAAATACCGGTTCTATTTCTAAAAATTTAACTGGATTTTGTTGCGATAAAGCCGCCATTCTAATTAAAGTATTACTAATAGAATCGACAATATTATAGGCATAACCCAAATCGTTAATACCATCGTTATATTTACACCAAGCTGCAATAATAAAAGCGATGTGGTTAATTGAATTGTTTTCTGATAGTTGAATTTTTAAGGTGGATAGAATAAAAATCGGGATTTTGGCTGAACTTTCACTACAAATCCTAGACAGGCTATCGTTAATATTAGAGTTTTTAAACCTAGAAATTAAGGTGCTTTTATACGCTTTGAAAGTCATGTTTTCGGCATCTACTAAAGTAGGTGCCACTTCTTGATGCATATAGGATTTTAAAAATTGAATAAAAACATCGTCGTTTGCTGCTTCATGTACCGTTTTATATCCGTGTAAAGTTCCTAATATCCCTAAAATACTGTGGCCAGCATTTAAAAGCTGAAGCTTCATGTTTTGATAGGGTTCAATGTTTTTAACAAACTGGACGCCTACTTTTTCCCAGTTGGGTTTGGTTTCAAAAAAATTATCTTCAATAACCCAATTTGTAAAGGGTTCGCAAACAACGGGCCATTGGTCTTCCACTAAAAAGTTGTTTTTTAGTGCATCAATATCTTTATGTTGGGTTGTTGGAGTAATCCTATCTACCATCGTATTGGGGAAGGTTGTATTGTTTTTTAGCCAAGGTAAAAGTTCAGGTTCGTTTTTTTCAACATAGTTTAGAAACGAATGTTTCATGGTGTCGCCGTTGTTTTTAATATTGTCGCACGACAGAATAGTACAACCACTTATACCACGAAGTTTTCTTAATTTAAAGGCTTGTGTTAAATATCCAAATACCGTTTTAGGATTAAAAGGGTTCACAACTTCTTCTGCTACCGAGGGATGTTTTTGGTCAAACTCGCCTGTAATTTCATTTAAATGATACCCGTCTTCCGCAATGGTAAGCGATATTATTTTAATATCTGGGTTTGCTAAACGTTCTATAACAGCCATTGGGTTTTCGGGGCCAAAAAAATATTCTACAATAGCACCAATAATTTTGGGTTTCTGAAAGCCTGTTGGGCTTTTGGTTATTAATGTGTAAAGGCCGTCTTGATCTTTTAAAACATTATATGTTTTTCTATCGGAATCCAAAAGGTCGATACCGCAAATACCAAAGTTAAAAGCTTGATGTTTTTCTATTAACTCATTAATATAAAAAGCCTGATGAGCACGATGAAAATTACTAACGCCAATATGAGCTATACTTGTTGTTATTTGATCGCGGTCAAATAATGGAATGGATGCATTTTCCTTTATAGCATCAAGGTTTTCCATTTTTAAATATAAAGAATTTGGCATTTTATAAAGGTGTTACTAGCGTTGTTTTAATTTCTTTTTAAATTTACATAAAAAATTAATGAATTGCATTGAAATTTTATGGTTTCATTGTATATTAACAGTGTGTAAGTTGAATTTTAATGCCCTCTTTTTTTTAAGCATAAATGGATTTTAGGAAGCGAGATAATGTATCGGTAGATTGTGTAATTTTTGGTTTGGATACCGATGGTTTAAACATCTTATTACACAAACGTACGCTTAATATGTTTAATGATAATTACCCTGTAATTGACGATTGGGTTATTTGTGGAGGTCGCGTGTATATAAGTAAAACTTTAGAGGCTTCGGCTAATATAATTTTTCAAAGTAGTACAGGGTATAACGTTTTTAATAGAACGCAGTTTCGTACGTACGGTAATCCTTCGCGAATAAAATCGGATAAAGATTTACTATGGGTGCGTAGTCATGGTGTTAAAACACAGTCTATGACTATTGCGTATTATTTTACTCAGCCTAAAGATTGTATTTCGGTTAATGAAAAGCATTTTAAATGGTTTCCTATTAAGGGTTTACCTGAGTTGGGTTTTGATCATAGCAAGATTATTAAGGATGCTCATGAAGACCTCATGAAAAAAATTATGGTAGAGCCTATAATTTTTAATTTAATGCCAGATAAATTTACCTTAAATGAATTGCAATTTGCTTTTGAATCTATATTAGATATTGAGCTAGATAATCGTAATTTTAGAAAAAAAGTATTAAAGAAAATATATATCGTTCCGCTGAATGAAACTAAAAAAGGTAATGCTAAAAAGCCATCTAAATTATATGTATTTAGCAGAGAGGTTTACAATAAGGTTACCGAAAAGGACTTTATAGTTAATGTGTAAAAAAAAGAGGATCATTAATGATCCTCTTTTTTCCGTTTTTTATATTCTTCTAACATTTTCTTTTTAAAATCATCTTCAGCTATTTTTAAAAGTATTATTTTTTTTGGTGATAATATTTTGCTAAGCTGTTTCGAAAATTCCATTCTGGCGTTGTGCTTCTCTACTTCAGCCTTTTCAAGTCGCGCTAATAACGCATTAGCCTTTTTATCGTTTAGCGTATCTAAGCTTTCTCTTATTTCCTTACGTATTTCTCTAGATTCAATATACCTAATAGCATAATATTGCTTTTCATATTCGTTATAAATAGGCCAAAATTGTTGCGCTTCTTGTTCAGTCAAATCTAGTTTTTCTGTAATAAAGGATACCTTTAATGATTTTATTCGTTCTCTGTTTTTATGTTGGGCTGATATGTGCAAGGACATAAACAGCACCACTATAAGTATTATTTTTTTCATCTTCTTTTTTTTTAATCTAAAATTAATGTCTCTATATCCACATTATTTAATAGGTATTCTTCAATATTATCTTCATTAAAATTATAGTCAATAAAAGTATCTTCATCAATTTGCTTGTCGCTAAATAGAGCGGCAATTTCATAGGTGCTAATACTTTCGTCTTCTAAATAATTTTCAACGGTTTCAATATCTAAATTATCAAAAGTAGGTTTACTATCAAAAATAGATAGGTTGAATAATAATAAAATAGCGGCAGCAATACTCGATACGTAAATTATGTTTGTTTTGCTAAACAAAGGTATAACTTTAGGTTTCTCTTCGCTTAGAGCCTTATTTAATACGCGCTCGTTAAGTGATTCAAAATAGTTGTCTGGTACTTTAAATCCAGGTGTATTGACACTGTCTAGAACAGATTCAGTATTTAATTTACTGAAAATTTTTTCTTCAACAGAATCAAAATAATCATCAGGTGTTTTAAAACCTGCAGATTTAAGATTATGTAATTCTTTATTTTTCATTTTCTTTTTATTACTACTTATAAGACTAAATTAAAATGGAAAGGTTTAATTTTGAGTTAAGTAGGCTTCAATTTTTTTTACGGCTATATGGTATGACGCTTTTAAAGCGCCTTCGCTTGTTTCTAATATTTCAGACATATCCTTATATTTTAAATCTTCAAAATATTTCATATTAAAAACCAATTGTTGCTTTTCTGGTAAAGTTGCAATGGCCTTTTGAAGTTTAAGTTGAATGGCGTCTCCCTCAAAATAAACATCTGAAGTTAGGTTGTTAATTGCAAGTTGCTGAACTTCTTCATTACTTATCTTTAAGCGGTTAGCTTTTTTGTTTAAGAAGGTAATAGATTCGTTGGTTGCAATACGATACATCCATGAGAATAATTTACTATCACCTTTAAAATTATCGATGTTTTTAAAGATTTTTATAAATGTGTTTTGAATCACATCGTCTGCATCGTCATGCGATTTTACAATACTGCGTATATGCCAATATAAGCGCTCTTTGTAAAGTTCTAATAGAACTTTAAAGGCTTTGTTTTTATGGGTTTTAGATTTTAATTGTTCTAATAGTTGTGCTTCTTCAATCACAAATATGGTTTATATATTGGACTATGAAATATACAAAAAGTTTAATCTGAATATTAAAATTTTTCGAAAACACCTAATGTTATGATTTTTAGCGGATTGACTTTATTTTTATCGATGAACTGCTGTTAATAACCGATAAAATGCATTTTTTTATTGTAAAATCTATTTATCTGTTCTATATTTGTATCAGAAACCTACTTATGTTGTTAGTCGTCCCCAAGTCTAACAAAAACTAAAAAAGGATAGAAGCCCCCAAGTCTCTATCCTTTTTATATTTTAAAACATGCTCTATTTTATTCGAAGCTTTGCATATCTACTAGTTTTTTATAAATACCTTTTTTATTAATAAGGTCATCATGCTTACCTTGCTCTACAATTTCACCTTTATTTAAAACCACAATGTTATTTGCGTTTTGTATTGTAGAAAGTCTGTGAGCAATAACAATTGATGTTCTGTTTTTCATCATGTTGTCTAGAGCTACTTGAACAATACGTTCGCTTTCGGTATCTAGGGCTGAGGTAGCCTCATCTAAAATCATTATTGGTGGACTTTTTAAAACTGCTCTGGCAATACTTAATCGTTGCTTTTGTCCGCCAGAAAGTTTACCTCCAGAATCTCCAATGTTTGTTTGAATGCCTTCTGGTAGATCTTTAACAAACTCCCAAGCGTTTGCAATTTTTAACGCTTCAATAACTTCTTCTTCGGTAGCATCTTGCTTGCCTAGTTTTAAATTATTTATAATAGAATCGTTAAATAAAATAGCGTCTTGAGTTACAATACCTAGTTGTTGTCTTAACGAGCTAGTAGTTAAATTATTAATATTTACACCATCAATTAAGATGTCACCTTCGTTAACATGATAAAAACGTGTTATTAGATTAGCAATTGTAGATTTACCACTACCAGATTGTCCTACTAAAGCAACGGTTTGACCTTTAGGAATGGTTAATGAGAAGTTTTTTAGAACATACTCGTCATCATATTTAAAGGATATGTTTTTGAATTCAATCTCGTTTTTAAATCCTTTTAAATTTGTAGCATTAGTTATATCTTTAATAGGGTTAGGCGAGTCTATAATTTCTTGAATACGCTCTGCTGCAGCGCCTCCTTTTTTAATATTGTAAATGCCTCGTGTAATAGCTTTAGCAGGTGTTAGTATGTTATATGCTAACCCTAAATACACTAAAAATGTACTACCTTCTAATGTGTTTCCTGCTTCTCCAGAGAGTATTAAATTTCCGCCATACCAAAGTATCCCGGAAATCATTAAAATACCAAGTATTTCGCTAGTTGGTGATGCTAAATTTTGACGGTTTAATAATTTATTTGAAAAGTTATAGAACCTTTCGGTAGATTCTTGAAAGCGGTTATAAAAAAGACCTTCGGCATTAAACCCTTTAATGATTCGTAAACCCGTTAATGTTTCTTCTAAGGTAGAGAGAAAAGTACCTTGCTCTTTTTGTACGCGACCAGATTTTCGTTTTAAGCTTTTCCCAATTCTGGAAATTACAAAACTCATTATTGGAATAAATATAAAAACGAATAAGGTTAGTTGCGTACTTATATAAAGCATTGCTATTATTGTAAAAATAATGGTTAGTGGCTCTCTAATTATAAGTTCTAGAACGGGGAGAAAGGAGTATTGTAAATCATTAACATCGCCAGTAACTCTAGCAATGATATCTCCTTTTTTTTGTTCAGAAAAAAATGATAAAGGTAATTCAACCGTTTTTTTGTAAACCTTATTTCTAATGTCTCTAATGACGCCGTTACGTAAAAATACCATGAAGTAATTAGCGAGATAGCCTGCAATGTTTTTAAGTATAAACATTGAAATTATAAGTCCTATAACAAAAAGTAGAGCTTTAGCTTTATCGCCACCTGTATAGGCATTCATGTGATAAATTAAAAAATCTTCACCAAAATCTTTAATGTTACTAAGCCCTGTAAATTCTGGTTTCTTAATAGCAGCGGTAGCTATTTCCTTTCCGGTAGAATCAACATTTTTTTCGAAAATAACATCCAACATGGGCTTTAATGCAATAAACGAAAGTGTTGCAAATAAAGCATAAAACACGTTAGCAATAACGTGTCCTATGGCGTATTTTTTATAAGGTTTAGCGTACCTTAATATATTTGTAAAGTGGCTCATTAAATGAGATTCATATCTTTTAAAATGGTTTCAGCTTTTGTGTCTAGGGCTGCTTCAGTTGTTTTGAAATTTTCAATAGTATCTAATGTGGTGTTCACACTAACATAAAATTTAATTTTTGGTTCTGTACCACTAGGTCTTAAAGCGACTTGACTACCATCTTCAGTGTAATAAATAATTACATTAGATTTTGGAATGTCTAGAGTTGTTATTTTTCCAGAAGCCATATCTTTAGAAGTAGCAGATTCGTAATCTTCGATTTTTACAACTGCCGATCCGTTTACCACTTTAAGTGGGTTTTGTCTAGCATCAGTCATCATTTGTTTGATTTCTTCAGCTCCTTCAATTCCTTTTTTAGTTAATGACACTAATTTTTCTTTATAGAAACCATGTTCTGTATAAAGTTTTATTAACTCATTAAAGAAAGAGCTTCCGTTAGCTTTTGTAATTGCTGCAATTTCGCAAGCTAATAGGGTAGAGGTTACGGCATCTTTATCGCGTACAAAATCGCCAACCATATAACCAAAGCTTTCTTCGCCACCACCAACAAAATCTAGTTCTGGGAAATCTTTAATAAGTTTAGCTATCCATTTAAATCCTGTTAAAACAATTTTGCTTTCAACACCGTAAGACTCTGCTAATTTTGTTAGCATAGGTGTCGATACAATTGTTGATGCAATAAATTCTTTTCCTTTTATTTTGCCTTCGGCCTTCCATTGTTTTAATAAGAAATCTGTCATCATTAACATGGTTTGATTTCCGTTTAAAAGCTGTAGTTCGCCATCGGAATTTCTAACGGCAACTCCTAATCTATCACAATCCGGGTCTGTTCCAATAACGATATCTGCGTTTACTTTATCGGCTAATTCTAAAGCCATTTTTAAAGCCGCTGGTTCTTCAGGATTAGGTGATTTAACTGTAGGGAAGCCACCATCTGGTTTTTCTTGTTCTGCAACAATGTGCACATTTTTATAACCAGCACGTTTTAATGTTTCTGGAACAGCAGTAATAGATGTACCGTGAAGCGATGTAAATACAATGGTTAAATCGTCTTTTGCATTTTGTGTAGCACCTACAGATCCATTTTTAACAGAGGCATCAATAAATACATCATCAACATCTTTACCTATATATTTTATAAGATCGTTGTTGGCTTCAAATTTAATATTAGCGTAATCTAAATCGTTAATTAAGCTAATTACAGCATTATCGTGTGGCGGAACTAACTGACCACCATCTTGCCAATACACTTTATAACCATTATATTCTGGCGGGTTATGAGAAGCTGTTAAAACAATACCACAGTGGCAATTTAAATGTTTAACCGCAAAAGATAACTCTGGAGTAGCACGTAAATCTTCAAATAAAAACACCTCAATTCCGTTTGCCGAAAACACATCTGCAACTACTTTAGCAAGCGTTTTACTATTGTGTCTACAATCATAAGCAATTACAGCCTTTGGAGTTTCATTTGGAAATTGTTTATGTAAATAATCACTTAAACCTTGCGTGCTTTTTCCTAATGTATATTTGTTAATACGATTAGTGCCAACGCCCATAATACCGCGCATTCCACCAGTACCAAATTCCAAATCTTTATAAAAACTCTCTTGAATATCTTTTGGGTTGTTTGCTATACTATCTTTTATAGTAGCTTGAGTGTCTTCATCGAAAGATGGTGTTAACCATGCGTTAATTCGGTCTAAAATTTTTGGTTCAATGTGTATCATATAGTTAGTTTTATAAAACAAAAATAAGAAATTCATTACTTTATAATGAATCAATATAACTTAATTTGTTTCGTGTTAATTATATATTTAATTGGTCTTTAATAGTGTATCTTTTTTTGTCTGTTCTATTTCTTAAAATAAGCTCGCCTAAAAAGCCGGCTACAAAAAATTGCGTTCCTATAATCATGGTAGAAAGTGCAATATAAAACTGTGGTCGTTGTGTTATAAGTCTGCCTGCTCTATTAATAAATAGTTTGTCTATACCTAGATAAAGCGCAAAAGCAAAACCTATAGCAAACATTATAAATCCTAAGGCGCCAAATAAATGCATGGGGCGTTTGCCAAAGCGCGATAAAAACCAAATGGTAATTAAGTCTAAAAATCCATGCACAAAACGATCCATACCAAATTTTGTGACACCATATTTTCTAGTCTGATGTTGTACTACTTTTTCTCCAATTTTTGAAAAACCAGCATTTTTTGAAAGCACTGGAATATAACGATGCATTTCGCCATTAACATCTATGTTTTTTACCACATCATTATGGTAGGCCTTTAAGCCGCAGTTAAAATCGTGAAGTTTTACTCCAGATGTTTTTCTAGCTGCCCAATTAAATAGTTTCGATGGAAGGTTTTTAGCAATAATAGAATCATAGCGTTTCTTTTTCCATCCAGAAACTAAATCGTACCCATCTTTAACAATCATATTGTAAAGTTCTGGAATTTCATCTGGACTATCTTGTAAATCGGCATCCATAGTAATTATCACATCGCCTTTAGCTTTATTAAAACCAGCATGAAGGGCTTGCGATTTTCCAAAGTTTCTTAAAAAACGAATACCTTTTACAGATTTGTTTTTATGAGAAAGCTTAGTTATTAAATTCCAAGAATCATCCGTACTACCATCATCAATAAAAATGATTTCGTAGGTATACTCATTAGATAGCATAACTTTTGCAATCCAGTCGTGTAATTCGGTTAAAGATTCTTCTTCGTTTAGTAGCGGTATAACTACAGATATATGCATCTAGAATAGTTTCAAAATAAGTTTCAAAATTACGGAATTTAAACGTCGTCTGGGTTATTTTTTTTCATTGCCGCTGCAACAATAAGCCCTACAACACAAAAACCAACTATTTGAAAAATTAAGGATTGAATAACGTTACCAATAGAAAACATATTTCCTTGTTCTTCCATCTTTTTTATGGTTTCATCTATAATATCGACTGGTACATTATAAGTTTCTAAACGCTCTATTTGAGAAACCATTACTTTTTCTTGAATTAAAGTTGCGGCTTCAGGATCGATTATATTAAATATGATAATACTAATTATAGTACTTATAACTAAACCTATTAAAATAGTTATAAAATAGGATACAAAAGAGTTTTTAAAGCTTAAAAAACCACCATTGGCAACTTTTGTTTTGTACACCGAAATAATACCGAAAATTATTATTAAAGCCAATATTACTAATCCAAACCAGATCTTAGTGTATAAATCTAAATTAATGGCATAAGCCGTAACGGTTAATATTGCTAGTGCGATACCTAAATACAGACCATGGTTTATAGCAATGGACTTTAAAAATTTTTCCATAATATTTTTGTTTACCTAATTTATTTTCTAGTTGGTATTCAAATATAGTAAAACGTTACATTTTTAAGCTAAAAGTTTTAGATTTTGAATGGTAATTTTAACTTCTTTTTTTATTTGAAAGACAGGGGATTAAAAAATCAAATAAAAAAGAATAAAAAGTATTGCGCATTTATAAAAAATACCTAAATTTGCATTTCCAAAATTGAAAGTAATAAATAAAGCATTTAGCGATGAGAAAAGGTATACATCCAGAAAATTATAGAATTGTAGCATTTAAAGATATGTCTAATGATGATGTGTTTTTAACAAAATCTACAGCAAATACTAATGAAACTCTTGAAGTTGATGGTGTTGAATATCCATTAGTAAAAATGGAGATTTCTAGAACATCTCATCCATTCTACACTGGTAAATCTAAATTAGTAGATACAGCTGGTCGTATTGACAAGTTCAAAAACAAGTATGCTAAATTTAAAAAATAAGTTTAGTCTAAAATATATTTTTAAAAAGCCTTTCTATTATGAGAGGCTTTTTTATTTTTACAAAGTTTAAAAATGTTGCATAACATAGGTTAAAAAGTAACTATAAACGAATTTAATAAGTTGAAATTAAGTTTGTTTGGTATAAATCGTAAGTTTGAAGGCCATAGCTTTTAACTTTTAACTAAAACTTTAAATGAATTATATTCTATTTGATGGTCCGTCGCGTAACAACCTGTTGCCTTTTACATTTACAAGACCGGTAGCCGACATTCGTGTTGGGATTTTAACCATTAGAGAAAAGTGGGAAACACATTTAGGAGCTACAACTACAATAGTTACCGAAGATTATCTTTCTGATAAATATCCGATGGTAGAAATGGAAGAAAACATTATGATTAATGCATCATGTCTTCCTCATAAAGAATTAGTAGAAGCCATTACTAACTTAAAAGAAAATCAAGCCATTTTTGAAGGTGAAGAGTTGGTGGCATTTTTTGCTAAAGAAGCTCAAGATGATATAAACTTCGATGATTTTGAAATTATAGAATACCAACAAGACATTATAAAAATAGAACATACTTGGGACATTTTCTCTAAAAACGGAGAAGCTATTAAACAAGATTTCAATTTATTAACAAAGGATAGAACTTCACAGGCTATACCTGCTAGTAATAATATTATAGCTCCAGAAAATATATTTATAGAAGAAGGTGCAGAATTAGAATTTACAACGCTTAACGCCAGTAAAGGGCCAATATATATAGGTAAGAATGCCGAAATAATGGAAGGCTCCATAATTAGGGGCCCACTGGCACTTTGCGAAAGTGCTGCTATTAAATTAGGTTCAAAAATTTATGGACCAGCAACCATAGGGCCGCATAGTAAAGTTGGTGGCGAAATTAGTAACTCCGTTATTTTTGGATATTCTAGTAAAGGTCATGATGGCTTTTTAGGAGATTCTGTCTTGGGAGAATGGTGTAATTTGGGTGCCGATACTAATAATTCTAATTTAAAAAATAATTACGCCGAAGTGCGTTTATGGGATTACCAAACACAAGGTTTTGCCAAAACAGGTTTGCAGTTTTGCGGACTTATAATGGGCGATCATAGTAAATGTGGTATTAATACCATGTTTAATACAGGTACAGTTGTAGGTGTAAGCGCTAATATATTTGGTAGTGGATTTCCTAGAAACTTTATACCTAGTTTTAGTTGGGGTGGTAACGCCGGTTTTTCAACCTATCTAACAAAAAAAGCGTTCGAAGTGGCGCCTATAGTCATGAAACGACGTAATGTTGAATTTACAGATCAGGATAAAGCTATCTTAGAGCATGTATTTGAAGAAACGAAGCGCTTTAGGCGTTATTGATTATTAGATTTATAAGAATATCTTTTTTGTTTTAATAAAAAAAAACTTACATTGCACTAGTTGATTTGTTTGTAAATGTCCAAATTTCGTAAAGAAGCAATTGCTTTTTCTTTGTTTTTTTTAGCTGTACTTTTAATAGATATTGTTATTAAAATAAATTGGGATGCTTCTTTATTTCGTTATATTTCAAAGGGATCGCTCTCTGTTTTATTAATAGGATATTACACCTTATTTCATAAAGAATCCTCTAGAGTAAAGCAGTTTTTCATGACTTTAGCCTTAGTTTTTTTCTTAATAGGAGACATCTTCTTTATACTTTATGAAATCCAATTATATTACATTTTCGCTATTTTTTCGTTTGGTCTAGCTAAATTGTTTTACGTATTTAGGTTTTCTAATCAGGGCGATTTTAGGGTAAAACAAATTACTCCTGCGCTCACTTTTTGCTTCTTGTTAATGATGTTAGTTATGTATTTAATTAACGACAATCTTAATGATTTTTTCTTCCCTACATTGTTTTATTTCTTTATAACCACTTTATTTGTAATATTCGCTTTTTTGCGCAGAGACCATGTAAACAGGCAAAGTTATAATCTGGTAATTATAGGTGTGTTTTTTGCTTTAGGGTCCGATACTTTAGCGGCTTTAACATCATTCTATCATAGCGATATACCTTTCCAGAATGTAGCAGTTATGCTTTTTTATGGGTTGTCCCAACTTTTTATAGTTTTAGGTGTAGTTCGGGAGACAAATATGGCCGTTGAAGAAGGTCGTGTGCTCAATTAAAATTAGGAATTCAAGGATTAATACGCTTTAAAATTTCACAAAACAGTTAGGCATCTTAATACCTATTTATTTTCTTAAGGTTTTCGTTTTCTTTTGCAATTCCAAATACACTTCAATTATATATTGTTGGTTTTATAGCTCTAAAATAGATTTTGTGGACTATTATTACGCATTATCAGTATAACCTAATTAAAATTATCGAGCTTATCAATACTATTTTAGTCCATTAAGTTTTATGAAACTTTAACAGGGTCTATACTTGTCTCGAGGACGTTTATTTTGTATATTGAGTACTTGTAGAATAATCAAAAAAATAAACAAAATTTATGGCATTTGACATTGATATGATTAAGGGTGTTTACACCAAAATGACTGAACGAGTTGATAAAGCACGTAATATTGTCGGGAAACCATTAACACTATCAGAAAAGATATTGTATACACACTTATGGGATGGTTCACCTACCGAAGCATTTACTAGAGGTAAGGATTATGTGGATTTTTCACCAGATCGAATTGCATGTCAAGATGCTACAGCTCAAATGGCATTATTGCAGTTTATGCAAGCCGGAAAAACTAAGGTTGCTGTACCAACAACAGTACATTGCGATCATTTAATTCAAGCTAAAGAAGGTGCTGCGAAAGATTTAAAACATGCCAACAGCGTAAGTAGCGAGGTGTTTAATTTTTTAGAGTCGGTGTCTAATAAATATGGTATTGGTTTCTGGAAGCCAGGAGCTGGTATTATACATCAAGTAGTTTTAGAAAATTACGCATTCCCTGGTGGAATGATGATTGGTACAGATTCTCACACCGTAAATGCTGGTGGATTAGGAATGGTTGCCATTGGAGTTGGAGGAGCAGATGCGGTAGATGTTATGGCAGGTATGGCTTGGGAACTTAAATTCCCTAAGCTTATAGGCGTTAAGTTAACAGGAAAACTTTCGGGTTGGACAGCGCCAAAGGATGTTATATTAAAAGTAGCCGAAATTCTTACTGTTAAAGGAGGTACAGGCGCTATTGTTGAATATTTCGGTCCAGGTGCAACAGCTATGTCATGTACAGGAAAAGGAACTATTTGTAATATGGGAGCAGAAATTGGAGCTACCACATCTACATTTGGTTACGATGAATCTATGGAACGTTATTTACGTGCTACAGATAGAGCAGATGTTGCCGATGCTGCAAATAAGGTAAAAGCACATTTAACGGCAGATCCAGAAGTATATGTAAACCCAGAGCAATATTTCGATCAAGTTATAGAAATTAATTTATCAGAATTAGGGCCATTATTAAACGGACCATTCACTCCAGATTTATCAACCACAGTTGGTAAAGCTATGACAGAAAAAGCAAAAGCTAACGATTGGCCAATAAAAGTAGAGTGGGGATTAATAGGGTCTTGTACAAATTCATCTTACGAAGATTTGTCAAGAGCTTCATCAATAGCACAACAAGCCTTAGATAAAGGTTTAAAAATAAAAGCAGAATTAGGTATTAATCCAGGATCAGAGCAAGTACGCTACACCGCAGAACGCGATGGTATTCTTGGAATTTTCGAAAAGTTAGACGCTAAAATATTTACTAATGCTTGTGGGCCATGTATTGGGCAATGGGCTAGATATAGCGACCCTAAAAACGCACCAAAAAATAGTATTGTTCACTCTTTTAATAGAAACTTTGCTAAACGTGCCGATGGAAACCCGAACACGCATGCCTTTGTAGCATCTCCCGAAATTACAGCAGCTATTGCCGTAGCAGGACGCTTAGATTTTAATCCGCTAACCGATAAGTTAATTAACGAAAACGGAGAAGAGGTGATGTTCGATGAGCCAACAGGATGGGAATTACCACCAAAAGGCTTCGAAGTTAAGGACAATGGGTATTTAGCGCCAGAGGCCGATGGTAGTCATGTTCAAATTTCTGTGAAAGACGATTCAGAACGTTTACAATTATTAACACCTTTTACACCACTAGGAAGCTCCATTACAGGTGCCAAACTTTTAATAAAAGCCTTTGGTAAATGTACCACCGATCATATTTCTATGGCAGGACCTTGGTTACGTTTCCGTGGGCATCTAGATAACATTGCAAACAATACTTTAATTGGAGCAGTAAATGCCTTTAACCAAAAAACAAACTTTGTTAAAAACCAATTAACTGGCGATTATGGCGGAGTACCAGATGTACAGCGAGAATATAAAAAAGCAGGTATAAAAACGGTAGTAGTCGGCGATCATAATTATGGCGAAGGGTCTTCTAGAGAGCATGCCGCAATGCAACCAAGACATTTAGGTGTCGCTGCAGTAGTTGTAAAATCGTTTGCACGAATTCACGAAACAAACCTTAAAAAACAAGGTATGTTAGGCTTAACTTTTAATAACGAAGCCGATTACGATTTAATTCAGGAAAACGATACCTTTAATTTTATTGATTTAAATGAATTTGCACCAGGTAAACAATTAACGCTAGAAGCGGTTCATGACGACGGATCTAAAGATCTTATTAAATTAAACCACACCTATAACGAAGCACAAATTGCTTGGTATAACGAAGGTTCTGCACTTAATTTAATTAAAAAAGAAAATAATGCTTAAATTAAGCAATAGCAAAATATAATATTAATGCAAAAAGCCATTTCATTACTTAAATGAAATGGCTTTTTTATTTTAGTCATTATTTTATCTTAATTGGTAAATCGAGCAATAGCTTTCCGTATCACTACCAAGTATATCCACGTTGGGTAACGTAGATGTTACTCTAAATTCTATAGTATCAGTAGCAACCAAATCCACTGTCGTGCTAACATAACGTATAGGCGAAGATACTTGAACAGTCAAAACCACGATACTCGTAAAACGATGTTCAGCAATTAAAACATTGTTTTTATAAATACCTAAACCAAAGTCTGTGCTCACACCAATAACGGCATTAAGTTTTACTTGAGCGTTTATGGCGTATATACCGTCTTGTTTAGCTGTAAAAGTATTAGTCGCGGGGTCAAACTCATTATTATTATCAACCTCTATGTCATCAAACATTATTTTAGAGCTACCAATGCTTAATAGGTGATTAATGTTTCCTGTACCAGTAAAAGAAGCCTTTACCACAGTAGGAAGTGCAACATTAATGATATCTGGAGCAGGAACAGTATTAACAATACCTGTTTTAGATATTACTAAAATAGAGTCGCGTATAACACCTATATCAACCTCTTTAATAGTTGATCTAATTTTAAAGGTTCCATTAACATCTAAGGTTGCGGTTGGTGCAGTTGTGTTTATACCTATTTGCGCAAATATTCCATTCGTAATACAAAATAGAGGGATAAAAAGTAATACGTTCTTCATCATAATTAATTAAAAGTTTTTAAACTAAAACTATATATATGAGAGAATTATATAAGCAGTGCAAAAATACTATATCAGAAATAAGATACAAAAAAAATAATAAAGAAACAAAAAGTTTAGTTTGTTTACGTTAATCGTAGAGTGGCGCTTTTAGGAGGCCTATGACAAATTAGAACTTGAGTAACAAACAGCCAGCAAATAGATCGTTGGCAAAACGTTTTTTCTAGGATCTAGCAATGTGGTTATCTGTAATTATTTCCTTTAAAGTTAAAATATAACATACCATTTTTTTTATGGGATGGCATTTAAATCGCTGAAGCAGGTATTTGCTAGTTTTGGTTTTGTAAAATGAGTTGAATTTTCTTTGGAATGGTTCGTTTATGTTGAGTGGATATCAAATCGTTTTAAAATTTTATATCCCACTTTAAATGAAGTTAATTAATTTTTATCACTGAGTTAAGTATAAGTAAAATCACTAAAACTAATATAGAGCACATTATTTCTAATTTAAAAATATCAAAATTGTATTTTTGAAAAAACATCAAAAATGAATTCTAGAGCAAATCAATTAAAAGCATTCGATAGGTTATTAACCATAATGGACGAGTTACGCGAACAATGTCCGTGGGACAAAAAACAAACCATGGAAACCTTGCGCCATCTTACCATTGAGGAAACCTACGAGCTTGGAGATGCCATTCTTGATAAAGACTTAGACGAAGTTAAAAAAGAACTGGGAGATGTGTTATTACACATTGTATTTTATGCTAAAATAGGAAGCGAAACCAAAGATTTTGATATTGCCGATGTGTGTAATACCATTTGCGATAAACTAATACATAGACACCCACACATTTATAGCGATGTAAAAGTTGAAAATGAAGCCGATGTAAAACGCAACTGGGAAAACTTAAAACTTAAGGAAGGAAAATCTAGTGTTTTAGAAGGCGTTCCAAAAAGTTTACCAGCATTGGTAAAAGCCAACAGAATTCAAGAAAAAGTAGCAGGTGTTGGTTTCGATTGGGAAAAACCCGAGCAAGTCTGGGAAAAAGTAGAGGAGGAGCTAAACGAGTTTCAGGTTGAAGTAAAAGCTAAAGACGCCGATAAAATGGAAAGTGAGTTTGGCGATGTGATGTTTTCGTTAGTAAACTATGCGCGCTTTTTAAATATTAATCCAGAAAATGCTTTAGAGCGTACCAATAAAAAATTCTCCAAACGTTTTCAATATTTAGAAGAAAAAGCTAAAAATTTAAATAAGCCCTTAAAAGACATGACGCTTGCCGAAATGGATGTTTTTTGGGAAGAAGCCAAAAAGATGCAGTAACTATAACGTTTTAGTGTGTTTAATTGTTGTTATCTTAACACTATCCATTTGATGGTTAGAGGCCATTTTTGTATTTTTGCACCATGGGAAAAGGAATACATGAAAAGCGAAATACACGAATCTTCAACTTTAATTTTCTGGTTTTTAGAAATCAGTCCGATAAATTCATTCCTCCTACTACGTAAATAATCCTTAAACAGGAGTTTTCCAAATTTCTTTAATATAACAAATTACTAGAGCTGTTTTTAACTTAAAACTGGCACTACGTCTTGTTATACTTTTTTTACAGTAACATCTTTTTTCTAGATGTTAAAATACGGCTTAAATGACTATTAAAACTTACGATGCCTTTACAAGGCTATCCTTTATGGATATTAATCGTATAACAAACTTTATACACGACAATTCTGGGGACTTTAAGGACTCTAAGAGCGCCATAGAAAAGGCAATAAAGTATGCTGCCAAAGAAATACCTGGACTTGGCGGTTATGTTTTTATCATGCAAAAAAATGATGATATTCTTGGTGTTGTGGTAGTAAATAGAACCGGCATGAATGAGTATTTATCCGAAAATATTCTAGTGTATCTCGCTGTAAAACAGGGTTTCAGACAAAGTGGTATTGCTAAAGCACTAATTAAACACACTATTAATTATTGTAGCGGAGAAATTTCAATACATATAAATATTAAGGATCCTGTAATAAAATTATTCCAAAACCAAGGGTTCAAAGCCCGTAATATAGAATTACGATTGGATAGATTATCCTTTCAAAATAAATAAATTATTAAAAGTTAAACATGAAATTAATTCAAGTTAAAAGAGAAACAAAAGTAGAAAAAAGACACAGTATTAAAATGGGAGAACTCACCACTAAAGTAACATACGTTAAAAAATATTTATTAGGCTTACCTATTAAAACCCTACATAAATATAGAGAAACTTACTATGGTGAAGTTAAAGACTGTAAGGATTGTTTCTTGTTTGTTTAATTTTTTTTCTATCAACTAAATATATAAATAATGAAAGTACTAGTAATTGGAGCGGGTAACATGGGGCTTACTTATGCCGAAGGCATGTCGAAATCTAAACTCTTAAAAAAGAGAAATATTATGGTTTTAGATAAGTCTGAAGAGAAAATGGAAGAGCTAAGCCAGATATCACACTTTGATGCCTTTAGCGAATTGGGAGATTGTGTTCCAAAGGCCGATATCATTTTTATAGCCGTAAAACCCTATCATGCCGAAACTGTTTTTAAAGCTATTAAAGGGTTTGTTAAGCCCGAGCAAATTATCATTTCTATAATGGCAGGTGTAACCATATCGACTATTAAAGATATTACGGGATTAAGTAAAGTTATTAGAGCTATGCCTAATTTGCCAGCGCAAATTGGAAAAGGTTTAACCTCTTATGTTACATCGCCAGAGGTGTCTCGTATTGAAATGCTTACCGTTGAGAGTTTATTGGATACCACAGGAAAATCTGTTCGTGTCTCTAATGAAAACTTGATTGATGCTTCTACAGGAATTTCTGGAAGTGGTCCTGCTTATGTGTTTTACTTTATGCAAAGTATGATGGAAGCAGCACTGCAAATGGGTTTTTCAAAAACCGATTCAACGGTGTTGGTAAGCCAAACGTTTACTGGTGCTGTAGAGCTGTTTAATCAATCTAATTTATCGCCAAACTCTTGGATGGAAAAAGTAGCATCAAAAGGCGGTACAACACGAGCTGCATTAGATTCTATGGAAGATAATAATGTAAATGAATTAATTAAAGAAGCTGCTTTTGCGGCATTTAGTCGCGCAGTAGAATTAGGAAAAGAAAATTAAAATGTATACAGAAAAAATAGTTATTAAAGTTGGCACTAATGTAATGACCAACAGAGATAATAGAATTGTAAGGCCAGTTTTAAGGCGTTTAGTAAAACAAATAGCCGAATTACACGAAAGAGGTATAATGACCATTTTAGTGTCATCGGGTTCTGTAATTGCTGGAAAGGAAGTTTTAGGGTCTTCAAATATAGAGGACAAAACGCAACGCCGACAGGTGTATTCCGCTATTGGGCAACCAAGAATGATGCGTCTGTATTATAATATTTTTCATGATTATGGTATGAAGTGTGCCCAAGTGCTGCCTACAAAACGCGATTTTAGCCCAGGTGTACACAGGCAAAATATGATTAATTGTTGCGAAGGCTTACTAGCCGAAGGGGTTATTCCTATTGCAAATGAAGATGATGCGGTGTCTGTAACCATGTCTATGTTTTCTGATAATGATGAGTTAGCGAGTTTAATTGCACAATTATTAAATGCAGATAAGCTTATTATTTTAACAGATATAGATGGTCTTTACAATGGACATCCGGAAGAAGATAACAGCGATTTAATTAAAAATGTAGATCCCAATGAAGATTTGGATAAGTATATTAAAGACTCCAATAAAAAAGATGGCGAAGGAAGAGGCGGCATGGGTTCGAAATTAGATTATGCACAACAAGCGGCGGCAAAAAATATTCCAACTTTTATTGCCAATGGAAAAAAAGACAATGTTATAATTGATATTATGGACGGAAAAGTGGTTGGTACCAAAGTATCATTGTAAAAAAAACAAGAAAATGGAATTATTATCAGAAGATAAAAAAAATAAAGTTTTAACAAGTATGATTGGCCTTTTAGAGGAAAATCAAGATGCCTTATTAAAAGCGAATAAGAAAGATATTGAGGCTTTTAATAATGAAGATCAAGCCATGTACGATCGACTTATTTTAAATAGTAAAAAGGTTGCAGGCATGATTACTGCAATAAAAGAGGTGAAAGCACAGGACGATCCAGTTAACAAAATTATAAGTAAAAACACGTTACAAAGTGGTTTGGAAGTGATTAATAAAACAGCACCTTTTGGTACTATTATGATTATTTATGAATCGCGACCAGATGTTACTGTTGAAGCTACTGTACTTGCTTTTAAAGCGAATAATAAAATTTTACTTAAAGGCGGAAAAGAGGCTGTACGTAGTAATACGGCTATTGTAAAATTATGGCATAAAGCACTTGAGGAAAATAATTTAACTACAGATTATATTCAAATGTTAACCATGAATAGGCAAGAAACACAAGCCTTTTTAAAAGAGCCTACCGAACCTTTAGATTTAATTGTGCCTAGAGGCGGTGAGCAGTTAATAAAATTTGTAAAGGAACATGCCAAATGTGCGGTTTTGGTTAGTGGACGCGGAAATAATTTTTTGTATGTGGATGAGCATGCTAATTGGAAACAGACCATAGAGGTTATTTTAAATGCTAAAACAGATAAAATTTCGGCTTGTAACGCACTAGATAAGATATTAGTTAGTAGTAAGCTTCCGGATTATAACAACAAAATTAAGGAGCTAAACACCATCTTAAAGGCTAATCAAGTTCAGGTTTTAGTAGATGAGGTTACCAAAACGGTGTTAACCGAAGAACAAAGTATTGATAATACTCAAATTTGGTTTCAGGAGTTTTTAGAAATGAAATGCTGTATTGGTACGGTAGATTCTATTACTGCGGCTATAGAGAAAATTAATACCTTTTCTGGAGGACATTCGGCAACTATAATGACAACAGAGAAAGCCCACGCTAAAACCTTTATGGAACAGGTAGATTGTGCCGTGGTATATCAAAACGCCTCGACTCGATTTACAGATGGCGGACAAATTGGCGTTGGTGCAGAATTGGCCATTAGTACAGATAAATTACACCATAGAGGCCCCTTAGGACTTAAAGAGTTGGTAACAAACAAGTATTACGTATTTGGCGATGGTCATGTTCGTGTATAATTAAACAGTAAGAAGTAAAAAGCCTCATAATAGTAATATTATGAGGCTTTTTTATTGAAATTAAAAACGAATTTTTAATACAATTCTTTAATTTTTCTAAGCTTTGAAGTCCAAACTTTTAAATCTTCTTTATGCTTTTTTATATTGGTATGTACTTCTTTTACCAACGGGTTGTCATCATCTACATTAGTGAAAAACTGTAGGTTGTTTTCTAGTTGATTAATTTGCCCTTTTACTTCATCAATTCTTTTTCTAATAAAATTACGTTCGTTGTCTAAATTTCTGGTATCGTTCGGGTCAACTAAACTATCTAGTTTGTTTTCATACTTAATCATTTCAGCTTCCGTTTTGTCAACTTTTAATTTGGTTAACAAGCCATCAATAGATTTTTGAAATTTACCATCAATATAGCGTTTGTCGTTTGGCACTCGACCAATAGTTTGCCACTCTTTAATTTTTTCCTTAACAAGTTCGATACCTTTCTCTTTGTCTTCAGGTAATTCTAAATCGTTTAAACTACTTATAAATTCGGTCTTTTTATTGTAGGCATCAACTTGTTCTTGGCTCGCTGCATTTCTGCTGGCATGAATTCTATCAAAATAATGATTACAAGCCGCTTTAAATTGTTTCCAGATTTTATCGCTATTTTTTCTTGGTACATGACCAATTTTTTTCCAGTCGCTTTGAATCTTTTTCATTAAAGGCGTAGTAGCTTCAAAATCTTCACTTTCCTTATTGTCTTCAGCAATTTTAATTAAATCTAATTTTAACTGTAAATTTTTATATTGATCTTTTTTAAGATTTTTATAAAATGCATTTTTTTGTCTGTTAAACCTTCGAACAGCATCTTTAAATTTTGCCCAAGTAGCCTCGTTTACTTTTATTGGCACTTTTCCTGCGTTAAAAAAAGCTTCTCTTAGCGTTTCAATTGCTTTGATTCTTTTTTGTAATGCATTATGAGAATTATTTTCCTCCTTGGCAATCTCTTCAATTTTAGCAATAATCTCTAGTTTGTGCTCTAGATTTTTCTCGTAAATCTTATCTATTTCTTTATAATAAACCTGACGCTTATCATTAATAGTTTTTGTTGCGACTTTAAAACGCTCCCAAATGCTTTCGCGATGTTCTCTAGAAACAGGTCCAAGTTCTTCTTTCCACATTTTGTGAAGTTCTTGCAACTCTCTAAATGCGCGCATAGCATCGTCACTTTGTGCTAATTCTTCAGCACGCTCGATAATTAATAACTTCTTTTCTAGATTGTGTTTAAAATCTAAATCTCGTAAATCTCTATTAATATTTAAAAAATCGTAGAATATTTCCACATGGTGATGATAACTATTCCATGCATTATTGTATTTATCTCTAGGAATAGGTCCTGTATTTCTCCAGCGTTCTTGTAATTCTTTAAAGTGTTTGTAGGTGGTGTTTATGTTTTCTTCCACATTTATAAGCCCCTTTAACTCTTCAATAATTTCAAGTTTATCTGCTAAATTTTGCTTTAAGTTCTTTTCTAAACTTTTATAGTGATCATTTACCTTTTTACGGTATTGTCTGTATGCTTCCTTGAATCTTTTTTGAACAGGTGAGGAGTAGTAAAAATCTATCTCGTTTCCACCATCATTTATAAAATCTTCTTTTTTCTCTTCAACTAAAGCTTCGAATTTTGTTTTAAATTCCGAATTTATACTATCTACATGAGATTTTATAGCTTGAACCTTTTCATTTTCTATAAGCTTTTCTAATTCAATAGCTAAAGCTTCTAACGACATGGTGTCGTATGCTTTTACCTCAATAGTATGACGGTCTTTATTGCCTTCATCTTCGGCATCTTCGGCATTGGAGTCTTCAATTTCATTTAAGACCTCGTCATGATCTTCTCCATCATTTTTTTCCGGCTCGGAAGTTTGCTCTTCAACTTCGGGAGCATCAGATGTTGCTTCTTCGCTGGTGTTATCGGTTAATGGAGTAGAATCGTTATTAGGTTTTAAAGCTTCGTTTCCGTCTACTTGTTCAGGTTTATTAATATCAGACATTATAAAAAATGTTAGGGTTCGTCAAATTTACTTTCGACATTAAAGATACTAACAAGTATAGTATTTACAAAGTAGTATTACCTGTTTATTTAAGTCCCCAAATAGACCAAGATTTTTCGGCCTGAAGCCTTAGCATATTTAGGCCATTTATAATGGTTGCATTATTTTGTTTCCCTAGGTTTAAGAACCTAGTTTCTTCTGGGTTATAGATTAAATCGAAAAGAATATGGTTTTTTGTAATTGCCTTATATGGAATGTTTGGGCAATCTTGAATGTTAGGGAAAGTACCTAGCGGCGTGCAATTTACAATGATTTGATGCTCTTCGATGTCTTGTTCTGTTAAGGTATCGTAGGTAAATGTTACACCGTTTTTTAAACTCCTTGATACGTAGTAATAAGAAATACCCATTTCATTTAAGGAAAAAGCAACGGCTTTACTAGCGCCTCCTGTACCTAAAATTAAAGCTTTTTTATGATGTGATTTTATAAAAGGTTTAATCGTGTTTTTAAAGCCATAACAATCTGTATTATAGCCAATTAATTTGCCTTTTTTTGTAATCCTGATGGTGTTTACGGCACCAATAGCCTTAGCTTTTTTATTTATTTTATCTAGAAAAGGCATAACCTGCTCTTTATAAGGAATGGTAACGTTCATCCCTTTTAAGCCTTCGGTTTCTTTAATTATTGAAGGAAATAGATCAATGTTCTTAATATCGAAATTTTCATAAGAAGTATCCTTGATATTTTCATTTTCAAATTTCTTTTTAAAATATGTTCTCGAGAAAGAGTAAGATATATCTTTACCTAATAAACCTAATTTATTCATGTTGCTTTTCTTGTTTTTTGTCCATACCATTCCAATGCCAAAACTATTACTATTCCGAGGAAAATAAAACCAATAGCATAATAAGTTTCTGTGTTTAAACTAGGAATGAAACGTTGGTAATTTTCAATAACCTTTTGTTGGGCAGAATCTAACAAAAAATGTCCTGATTCGTCTAATTTATAAATTGTTTTTTTCCAGGGCCATACAACACCTAGTGATCCTATAATGAATCCTAATATAGCCGAAAGGGTAATGCTTTTATAATGTTTTAGGATATAGCTTAGCATATGCGAAAATGTGACTAAACCTGTTACAGAACCTAAGGTAAAAACCACTAAAACTTTTAACATTCTAATACGTTCGGGATTATCAACAAAGCTAAAATCGCCGCTTATCATTTCGGTGAATGTATCGGATAATGCATTTACAGAATCTACTAAAAGTAATACATAATTTCCTAGAAGAATAAGAATAAAGGAGCCTGAAAATCCTGGTAAAGTCATTCCTGAAACGCTAATTATTCCACAGAAAAAAACAAACCAAAGGTTGTCATTCTCTTTCGCCGGGTTTAAAAAGCTAATACCCACACCAAGTAATATGCCAATAGCTAAAGAGGTGTAGGTTTTAAAATTCCAATCTTTAAAATCTTTATTTATATAGTAAATGGAGCCTATTATCATGCCAAAAAATACACTCCAAATATAAAGTTCGTAATGTTTTATTAGATAGTCTAATATCTTGGAGATACTAAAATAACTAACAATCATACCTAGAAAAAGCAGACTTAAAAAGCGACCATTAATATATTTATAAAAGCTTTTAAAACGTCCGTTAAACAATAGCTTAAAGGCTGTTTTGTTTACTTTTTTTAAGGAGTAGATAAACTCTTCGTAAAAACCAGCAACAAAAGCCACAACACCACCAGAAACTCCAGGAACTTTATTGGCTGCTCCCATACCTAACCCTTTTAAGATTAGAAAAATTTTATCTGTTAGTGTTCTTGTGCTTTGCATTATTTTTTGGAGCCCACGCGTTCAAGGATAAAAATAGTTAAAAAGCCGAAAATCATTAATACTATGGCGTACAACATTTGATTTGCACCTTCAAAAGCTAACGGAGTTACGCTTTCCTGTAACAATGGAACTTCTATTCCTTTAGAATCTGTGTACCATGATAAGGTTTTTTTCCAAGGCCATACTTTGTTTAACGATCCAAAAATAAACCCTGTTAATACAGCCAAAGTAATGTTGTGGTAATGTTTAAATAGCCATTTTAAAACATGGCTAAAACTTAGTAAACCTATTACAGCGCCCCCAGTAAATATGATTATTTTTTTTACATCTAGGTCGTGTATGGCATTACTTAGTGTTTTGTATGCACCAAGTATTATTAATATAAAAGAACCGGAAATACCTGGTAATATCATAGCACAAATAGCAATAGCTCCAGCAATAAATAAAAACCAAGGATTTTCGTTAGTGCCTATAGAGGGTAATTTACTTATGTAAAAGGCGATGGCTGCACCAATAATTAGTGCCACTATGGCACCTAAATTCCATTTTGTAATTTGCTTACCAACAAAATAGATACTGGCAACAATTAGTCCGAAAAAGAAAGACCATATTAAAACAGGATGGTATTCAAGTAAATATTTAGCAAGTTTCATAAAGGAAACAAAACTAATTATGATTCCTGTTAATAGTGCTAATAGAAAATTGCCATTTGCTTGTTTCCAAAAAGCCTTTAGTCCTTTGTTAAACAGAGTTTTAAAAAGAGCTCCGTTAATATTACTAATGCTAGATATAAGTTCTTCGTAAATTCCAGAAATAAAAGCGATTGTGCCTCCTGACACTCCAGGAACAGCATCTGCAGCTCCCATGGCTAATCCTTTAAAGGAGATTATAAGGTAATCTTTAAGGTTTCTTTGCATAATATTTTATCAGAAAACCAAAGGTATACAATTGGTTACTAAAAAAAAATTATTAGCACGAGATGAACGGCTTACTTTTCAATTTGTTTAAGGATATTTTTAACCAAAAGTTTGTTGGATACCTTAGGGAAAAGCTCGTCTATAATAAAGGCATAATCTTTATTATGCTTTAAAGCATTTTTAAGGTGAAAAATACCTTTATCGTTTTCCATTAAAACAAAAAACAATCCTGCTAAACGGTATTCTAGTTCGGCATTTTCTGGGTAAAATTCTACAGCTTGTTCAAAATTTAAAATGGCAGCTTGTGGTTCACCTAATTGAATTAATAAGTCGCCACGAGATAACCACGTATTAAGTTCGTAGTTTCCAAGCTCGATCGTTTTTTTATATCCACGTTCTGCTTCTTCATAAAAACTTAAACGGTGGTTTATTTGAGAATATAACTTCCAGTAGGTTACATTTTCAGAATCTATATTTATAGCCTTATTAATAAAGAAAAGCGCTTTTTGATAGTTCCCTTTTTTATTGTAAAACTTAGTAATGGCAATCCAGCCTTTGTCTAGTAACGGGTCTTCATGAACCGTTCTGTCATAATACTGAATGGCTAAATCGTCTTTATTTAATTTTTCATAACAGCTACCAATACGAAGTAAAGCGAAAGAGGTTGGGTCGTCTAACTTAAGTGTAATTGTATAGTTTGCTATGGCTTCATCAAAGCGTTTTAGCTCTTCTAAAACTTTGCCAAGTTCTAGATATGCGCCAACAAAAGTATCATCGGAAATTATAGCGAAATCAAAAGCAGTTAATGCT
This sequence comes from Algibacter sp. AS12, assembly GCF_046736315.1. Taxonomy (NCBI): domain Bacteria; kingdom Pseudomonadati; phylum Bacteroidota; class Flavobacteriia; order Flavobacteriales; family Flavobacteriaceae; genus Algibacter; species Algibacter sp. AS12. The sequence continues at coordinate 198,955 of NZ_CP151841.1, read as the reverse complement.
TTTTCAAATTGTTTTAAAGTAACATATTGCTTACCTAGTTGATGCCAACCTACTTCGCAGTATGGATTTTCATTTAAAAAATCATTTAAATAAGAAATAGCATCTTCGTTTTGGTTTAAAAACTCAAAACAATAAATGACATTGTATAATGCCGAATAATCATTAGGATCTGTTTTTAAACATTTCATGAAATAGGTTTTAGCCTCTTCATAGTTGTCTAAAAATAAATACTCCATACCAATTAAAGAATATAAATCGACCAAGTCTTCAGCTAATTTAGCGGCTTCTTTAAGAATTTTTATGGCCTGTTCATGATCGTCTTTTTTCGAAAAAATATTGGCTTTTTGAATGTATATTTCTTCGTTGCTAGGATCTATACTATATAATTCGTTTAGCAAATCGTCTGCTTCTTGCAGCTTATCTTCAAAAACGTAAATTTCTACTTTAAAAAGTCTTAAATTAATAGATGTTGGGTGCTGATCCAAACCAAGTTTAATTGCCTTTTTAGCTAGAGCAATTTTTCCTTGATTTAGGTAATGGTGAATAATATTTTCAAATTCTTCCGAGTCAAAAAACAAAACATGGTTTGTTTTTAACATCGATTCAAACTTGGTGATAGGCAAATTGTTGTTGTCATCATGACTAAACTCCATAAGCACATTTAAAAATTACTAGTATTATAAATTTAAGCTACTATTTCTTGATATAGGCCAGATTGTGTAAATGTTTTTAACAAAGTAATGAACATTTATAGGATTTACGAGTGGTCTACGGATTTAACACTTGATAATCAGTTTGTTATTTTGAAGTTGTTGATTGTTGAATTTCATCTAAAACTCCTAGTATTATCTGGCAACCTTCCTTAATTTCATCGTTCGAAATAGTTAGTGGAGGTGTTATTCGTACCGCTTTGGGCTCAAATAAAAGCCAAAATAATATTAAACCAAGCTTTTCGGATTTTAGAATTAATGCGTTTGTAATTTCGGCAGAAGGTGTTAAAAATGCTAGCATTAGTCCTTTTCCTCTGACCTCTTTTATTAATGGGTGGACTAATAGCTCTCTAAACAGCTTTTCTTTTTTAAGGGTGTCTGCTATTAAATTGCTTTCTGTGATTTCTTTAAGCGTGGCTAGGGCAGAAGCAGCAATAACGGGATGCCCGCCAAAAGTGGTAATGTGTCCTAATTTTGGATTATCTTGAAGTAAGTCCATTAGTTTTCCCGATGCTGTAAAAGCACCAATTGGCATGCCGCCACCTAAACCTTTGCCAGTAACCAGAATATCGGGTACACAGTTATAGTTTTCAAAACCGAAGAGCTTACCAGTACGACCAATTCCTGGTTGGATTTCGTCTAAAATTAACAAGGCTCCAACTTGTGTGCATCGAGCTCTAACTTTTTCTAAATAGTTAGGGTTAGGTTCAATAAACCCAGCGCCTCCTTGTATGGTTTCTAAAATTACACTAGCTGTTTTTGTAGTTATTTTATTTAAATCTGCTTCGTTATTAAAGTTTATAAACTTTACATCTGGTAGTAACGGTCTAAATGCTTGTTTGCGGACTTCAAACCCCATAACACTCATGGCGCCCATAGTATTGCCATGATAGGCTTTGTTTGTGGCTATAATTTCGCTACGCCCAGTAGCGCGTTTAGCTAACTTTAAAGCTCCTTCAATAGCTTCGGTTCCTGAGTTTGTTAGGTATGTTTTTTCTAACGATTTTGGTAAATGTTTAGCTAGTAATTTAGTGAGTTCTACGGCTGGTTTTTGAATATACTCACCGTAAACCATAACGTGTAAATAACGGTCTAACTGTTTTTTTATAGCCTCAATTACTTTAGGATGATTATGTCCTAAAGGACAAGCAGAAACACCAGCAACAAAGTCTAAATATGCTTTATTGTTGGTATCATAAATATATGAGCCATTAGCATGCGAAACTTCCATAGCTAATGGATGTGGTGATGTTTGGGCTTGGTATTTTTTAAAATCTGATTTCACTAAAACGAATCCTTTTAAGGTATTACTCTATAGTTGGTTTAGAAACTTTTTGCTTCTGTACCTTACTAATAGTTTTTTTTACTGGACCACCATTGGTCTTTTTAATGGGCTTAGGTAAGTTTCTTGAAGCTTTAGAAGTGATATTGCTAGATGTTTTATTTCTCTCGTCGGCTTCTTTTATGCGTTCAACCATGGCATCGTCAACAAAATCTTCTTGCGGTATATAGTCTTCTAAACCTTTAATTACCGGTAATTCTAGAGGTGGGTCGTCTTTAAATAAATCGTCAACGCTTCGCGGACGCTCATCTTCACGCCAATCAAAACCTTTTAAGAATTTTTCTTTCTCAGGGAATTTTGATTCCGGAAATAGGTTCCCATCAATTTGGTTATACCTTGTGTATTCATCTATGTCGCCATCAGCAAATAAAATGGAAATACTACCAGATTTAGATTTATCGATACCTATAAGTTCTTGCTTATCGTTTCTAGCGTAAAATATAGACTGTGCATTTTTGGTAACATCAACTTGATTTAATTCATTTTTGTCATTAAATAATCCTACTAAGCGCTTTCCGTTAATTTGATTGTATCCGTTTTCGCTAATTGTATCTCGACTGATAACAAAAGCGTTTTCAAAAACTAATAGTGAATCTATTTTTTCTGATTCAGGGTTTGAAATTAAATGAATCGTGTCGCCTGTCATTTGATTTTCTAAATTCCAAAGAATAGGTTTTCGTACTACTGAAAACTTATCACCTTTAGAAAGTCGTGGAATATTTATTAATTTGGTGATGCCTGTTTTTTCATCAGAATGAATAGAATCTGATTTTCCACTAAGATCTGTTTTAAAAATTCTTGCGTTGTAGTATGCATTAATAATACGATTTTCTGGTTTTCCCGTAACCATTATTCTATCGGCATGAATATAAATAGAATCGTTTTCTTGAACGGTAATTGCCAAGGCACGTTTTGTAATAAATAAAGAATCCTTTTCCTTAAATACTTCGGCATAATGTCCTTTAACAATACTGTTATTTATAGTGTCTGTAATTTTTATATTATTGGAAGCCGAAGCGAAACTTTTGTTATTATCAAAAAATAAACTATCGCCTTCAATGATTCTATCATCATAATCGATTCTAGCTTTTTTAAGCGCATAACCCACTTTGTTTTCCGTGTCATAAAACCCTTTTTCGCAGTAAGTTTTACTCTCTTCTGTGGTTATTGTAGATGGTCCAAAAAGGTAAGCATAACCAGTGTCTGAATAAAAATCGAAGAAATCTGAATTTATAGTTGATTCTTCACTAACCAAAACAACATCTTCAACAAATTGATATTTTTTTTGATCCATGTAATACCTTCCAATTTTACTTGTAATGGTACCCGATGAATCTTTTACAACCGTTCCGCCGCTTCTATAATAGGCCTGTTGCCTTGTGCGATCCATATATAGGGTGTCTGAAGTAATGGTGGAATTTGGATCTGTCATCACCACATCGCCACTAGCAAACGCTAATTCGGTAATACCGCTGTACTCAATATACTTAGAAGTCATATTTATAGTATCGCCTTGTTTTAGCTTTACATTACCATAAGCTTCAATAAAGTTATCCTTACTGTAATGTATAGCCTTGTCGCACCACATATTTGCACCTCCATGTTCTATATGAACCTGTTGTGCATCATCTCGAGTTAAAATTTTAGCGCCAGGGTAATTTTCATCATCAATGGTTAATTTACCAGCGTATTCTATTTTAATTTTCTTTTTTTCTTGAGCACCTGTTATTGAAACAAAACCAATAAAAAGTGTAAAAAGTAAAAGGTGTAGTTTGTTCAAAGTTTAAATGATTTATAGCAAAAATAACGATAAATATGATGATTGAGTATATTGAAACAAAAAACGCCTCAATAATTTTTGAAGCGTTTTTTTGTAATTAATATTTCGAAAAAATTATTTTCTAAAGATTGTTTGTTTTCTATCCGGTCCAACAGAAACTATCGTGATAGGAATTTCTAATTCTTTTTCTAAAAACTCAATATATGCGTTAAGTGCTTTTGGCATTTGGGACGCTTCAGACATTTCTGTTAAGTCCTCATTCCAACCACTAAAATCAGTGTATATAGGTTCTACGTTTTCAGGTTCAATATTATATGGTAAATGTTCAATAACTTCACCTTTATATTTATAAGCTGTGCACACTTTTAATGTTTTAAAACCAGAAAGTACATCGCCTTTCATCATCATTAATTGTGTAACACCGTTTACTTGACAAGCATATTTTAAGGCTACTAAATCTAACCATCCGCAACGTCTTGGGCGACCGGTAGTTGCTCCAAATTCGTTACCTACTTTAGCCATCATTGCGCCATCATCATCAAATAACTCGGTAGGGAATGGGCCAGAACCTACACGTGTTGTATATGCTTTAAAAATACCAAACACTTCGCCAATTTGATTTGGAGCCACCCCTAAACCAGTACAAGCACCAGCTGCAGTTGTGTTACTTGAAGTAACAAATGGGTAGGTTCCAAAATCGATATCTAGTAAAGATCCTTGAGCACCTTCGGCTAAAATAGTTTGTCCAGATTTTTGTGCTTGATAGATATATTCCTCCGAATCGATAAACTTTAAAGATTTTAAAACTTCAACAGCTTTAAAAAATTCGGTTTCTAGTTCTTTTAAATCGTATTCTATTTCAACATTGTAAAAAGCAATCATAGACTCATGCTTATCTGCTAGAGCTCTATATTTGTCTTTCCAATCACTTAATTCTAAATCGCCAACACGAATACCGTTTCTACCAGTTTTGTCCATGTATGTTGGACCAATACCTTTTAAAGTAGAACCAATTTTAGCTTTTCCTTTAGAGGTTTCACTAGCAGCATCAAGTAATCTATGAGTTGGTAAGATAATATGTGCCTTTCTAGAAATCATTAATGATTTTCTGTAGTCAACATTTTGTTCTTCTAATTTATCAAGTTCACCTTTAAAAATTACAGGATCTATAACTACGCCATTTCCAACAAGGTTGGTGGCTTCGTCATGAAAAATTCCTGAAGGAATGGTGTGTAATACATGTTTTTTTCCGTTAAAAACTAAGGTGTGTCCTGCGTTCGGTCCACCTTGAAAACGTGCAATAATATTGTAGTTAGAGGTAAGTACGTCAACAATTTTTCCTTTGCCTTCGTCTCCCCATTGTAGTCCAAGTAGTAAATCTACTGCCATCTTAAAAAATTAGTTATTAGTTGTTGATTTTCTATTTCCGTAAAAATAGAGCGAGTGGTTATTAATTTCTATATCGAAAACTTCTTCGATCGTTTTTTTTATGGATTGAATTCGAGGATCACAAAACTCAATAACTTCACCAGTATCGGTAAGAATAACATGATCATGCTGTCTATCAAAATAAGATTTCTCGTAGTGTGCCTGGTTTTTTCCAAATTGGTGTTTTCTAACCAATTTACAATCTAACAGTAACTCGATAGTATTATATAATGTAGCACGAGACACACGATACTTTTTGTTTTTCATGTTAAGATACAGGGATTCTATATCAAAATGTTCTTTGTTATTATAAATTTCTTGAAGTATAGCATAGCGTTCAGGTGTTTTGCGATGCCCGTTTGTTTCTAAAAAGCTAGTAAATACGCCTTTAACAATCTCTTGATTTTTCGAATCTATATTTTCATCCATAATTCGTTGCAAATTTACACTTTTTTTATAGACTGTTTAGAATATGTTGATGGAATTTTATTAACTAATTTTATGTGTCTACATGGTTGAAAACACAAGCGTAGCAAGGCTATGTTATAAAATATTAACAATATATATTCAAAAAAGTGTTTAAACAAAAATAGATGATTTTAACTAAACCCTTCTAACTTTATCTATGCCGTTAATTTTTTTGAGTTTTTCTAATAGTTTTCTAATTATGGTATTATTCTTAACAACAACGTTAATTTTTCCTGAAAAAAGACCAGCGTTAGTTTCAAAACTGATGCTTTTCATGTTTACATGCATGTTGGAAGATACTATTTTAGTAATATCGTTTACAAGCCCGATATGATCAATTCCTGTTAATTCTATTTTAACTAAAAATTCTTGCTGAGAGGAATCAATCCACTTAGCTTCCATGATTCTGTAAGAGTAATTAGATTGCAAGCTAACAGCGTTAGGGCAATTTTTTTTGTGCACCTTAATGCCTTCCTTTACGGTTAAAAACCCAAAAACACGATCGCCAGGTATTGGGTTACAACAATTTGCTATTTTGTAATCTAATTTTTCTTCGTCTTTACCAAATACAATAGAATCATATTTTAAAGTAATTTCTTGTTTTTCTAACTCCTCTTTCGAGATGGTTGTTTTTCTAGAAATTTTATTTTTAATATAACTCATTAAAGCATTGCTTCGTGACGAAGCATAGCTTTTTAACATGGTGTTATCTATAGAGCCAAGACCAATTCTGTAAAATAAATCGAGACTTGTTTTAAGCTTAAAGAAATTAACCATTTCGTTAACGGAAGTTTCATCAAGCGTAATTTTTAATTGTTTTAATTTACGTCTTAGTATTTCTTTTCCGTCTTCGGCAATTATCTTTTTATCCTCCTTTAAAGCCGATTTAATTTTACTTCTGGCTCTAGCTGTTGTTGCATAATCTAACCAGTTGGGATTAGGTTTTACACTATCGGAAGTTAAAATATCAACCTGATCGCCACTATTTAAAACATGACTTAAAGGTTCCAGCTTGCCATTTACTTTAGCCCCACGCGTTTTCATGCCAACCTCGGTATGAATGCTAAAGGCAAAATCTAGAGCTGTTGCACCTTTTGGAAGCGATTTTAAATCTCCACCAGGAGTAAATACAAATATTTCTTTGGAGTAAAGGTTGAGTTTAAACTGCTCTACAAAATCTACAGCATTCATTTCTGGATTTTCCAATGCTTCTTGTAATCTGTTTATCCAGCTTTCTAAATTGTCTTCTTTCTCGCTACCTTGTTTGTATTTGTAGTGGGCCGCATAGCCTTTTTCGGCAATTTCATGCATACGCTCACTACGTATTTGTACTTCTACCCAGCGTCCTTTTGGTCCCATTACTGTAATATGAAGGGCTTCATAACCAGTTGATTTTGGGGATGAAATCCAATCGCGTAATCGAATAGGGTTGGGCCTAAAGTGATCTGTTACTATGGAGTATATTTTCCAAGCAATAAACTTTTCATTCTGCGGGTCTGCGTCACATTTGTAAATAATTCGGATAGCAAACTTATCGTAGACTTCATCAAAAGTAACACCCTGGTTTATCATTTTCTTTCTAATAGAAAATATAGACTTGGGTCTTCCTTTTATATTATATCTTAAATTCTCTTTATCGAGTGAGTTTTTTATAACATCGCTAAACTGAGTTATATACTCGTCTTGTTCCTCTTTACTTTCTTTTATTTTATGAAGAATGTCGTCGTAAACCTCAGGTTCGGTATATTTTAATCCTAAATCTTCAAGTTCGGTTTTAATATTATATAAGCCAATTCTATGTGCTAATGGCGCATAAATATATAAGGTTTCAGATGCAATTTTAACTTGTTTATCAGGACGCATAGAGTCCATGGTTTGCATATTGTGAAGCCTATCTGCAATTTTTATAATAATAACCCTTACATCATCATTTAGGGTTAGTAGCATTTTACGAAAATTCTCTGCTTGTAAGGACACATCCATATCCTTTTCTTTACTTAAGGAGGATATTTTTGTTAGACCATCCACAATAGTTGCAATGGTTTTTCCGAATTTCTTTTCAATGTCCTTAACTTCATAATCTGGACTGTCTTCCACAACATCATGAAGTAAAGCAGCTGCAATAGAGGTTGCATCTAGCCCAATTTCTTGCGCTACAATTTTGGCCACTGCAATGGGATGGAAAATATAAGCTTCTCCAGATTTTCTTCTTTGGTCTTTATGGCCGTCTAAAGCTACCTCAAAAGCACTACGAATTAGTTTTTTATCGTCGTTAGAAAGTGTGGTGTAACTAACTTTTAATAATTCCTTGTAGGCTTTGGCAATAGTAGCATTCTCTTTTTCTATAGCTTCCTCTGTCATAAATTAAAAGTAAGATAAAGAAAATTAATAGCCAACACCCAATATACTTTTTTTGCTAATTTTTTTCTTTAAGAAGTTTTAAAAATCGGACTAGTTTAGTAACGGCTTTTCCGCGATGTCCAATGCTGTTTTTTGTAGACAAATCCATTTCGGCAAACGTAATATTAAAGTTGTTTGGTTTAAAAATAGGATCGTATCCAAAACCTTTATCACCATGTTTAGAAGTTGTTATGCTTCCTTGGCATATTCCCGTAAACGTTTGTGTCTTATTATTTAAATTAAGCGCAACAACGGTTTTAAATTGCGCGTTTTTATTAGTATTGTTTTGTAAAGCTTCCAGTAATTTATCCATATTGTTGTTGGCATCCTTTTGTTCTCCGGCATATCGTGCAGAATAAACTCCCGGAACACCGTTTAAAGCTTCAACTTCTAGACCTGTATCGTCAGCAAAACAATCATAACCGTAATGGGTTTTTATATATTCTGCTTTTTGAATAGCATTACCTTCTATAGTGTTTTGTGTTTCAGGAATATCCTCGAAACATTCTATATCTTTTAAACTAAGTATTTTTATTTCAGAAGGAATTAAAGCTTGAACTTCTTTAACCTTATTTAAGTTGTTGGTTGCGAAAACGAGTTGCATATATAATTTTTTATACTTTCAAAAGTACTATTTATTGATTTTAAATAACAATGGGGGGTATTTATTTTTCTAAATAAAATTTTAGCACCATTTTATGATTTTTGTTTCTTTTTTTTATGTAAAAAACGTGTATATTGGGGTAATATTTAAACATTAAAAGAGAACGACTATGACAGTAAATTTTCAGTATGTAGGAGTGGATGTAAGTGAAACACTTTCATTATTCACAAAGGAGAAGTTAGAAAAATTGTTTAACAGATATGAGTTTTTAATAAATGCGGCTGTGCACTTTAAGCAAGATGATAAAGATCACGATAAAGGTAAAATTTGTAATATAGAATTAAGTTTACCAGGACCACGGATTTTTGCAACATCGAACGAGCATAATTTTGAGGTATCGGTAAGAGAAACTATAAGCGATTTAGAGCGACAACTTAAAAAGCGCAAAGAGATATATAAAACACATTAATGGTTAGTGGGAAGACCTTATAACCAAAAAAAAAGATGGCTTAAAATTAGTTTTTAGTCATCTTTTTTATTTAATTTTTTTAAGTCTGAGTAAGTACTGAAAACTGAGACTGCGACTGTCAATTTACCTATGGTGGTACGGTTCGTTCTTCAAGATTGTGAAGCCTCGATACAGCTGCTCTATAAAAAATAAGCGAATCATTTGATGAGAAAACGTCATTTTAGATAAGGATAGTTTCCCGTTTGCTTTTTTATAAATGTCTTCAGAAAAACCATAAGGACCTCCAATAACAAATACAAGTCGTTTTATTCCGGAATTCATATGTTTTTGTAAGTACGTTGAAAAAGCAACAGAATCGAGCTGTTTACCGTTTTCGTCTAGCAATATTAAGGTGTCTGTAGGTTTGGTTTTATTTAAAATGAGCTCGCCTTCTTTTTCTTTTTGTTGGGTTTCGCTTAAGTTTTTAGAATTTTTTACATCCGGAATAACCTCTAAATTAAACTTTATGTAATGGCCCAAGCGTTTGGTATAATCTGCTATTAAGGCCGTAAGTTGTTTGTTGTCTGTTTTACCAATTGTAATTAGGGTAATAGTCATTTAGTTGAAATCATTTAATAGTTTTTTGCTTAAAACGGTAAAGCAAGACCAAAAAAACAAAGAATAGCTTAAATTCTAATTCAGTCGATTTTGGATTATTTTATTCAATAGACAAATTAAATATATTTTAAGTTAGAATCATAATGAGCTCATAATTGGTAACTTGAAATGCTAAAAACAATGATTTTTAAACTATTAGTTAATTCGAAATGTAAAAAAACACACATATTCTTTATGAATAATACATTTAAATAAGAAAAAAATAGAAAATTCGTAATTGTAAAATTTAATTTAGTGAATCTATTTCTTATTTTTGCTCGGATTAACTAAAAAACTATTATGATAACACAAGAGCAGTTTGACACAGAAGTTAAGATGATTATTGAAAATGCCATTCGAGAAGATGTTGGAGACGGCGATCATAGTTCCTTAGCTTGCATTCCTGCAAACGCTAGAGGGAAAGCTAAACTTTTAGTTAAAGATAAAGGAATTATTGGTGGTGTTAATTTTGCCAAAAAGGTGTTTGCTTATGTTGATAAAAATCTAAAACTAGATGTTCGTATTGAAGATGGTACCGAGGTAACTTATGGAGATATCGTAATGTATGTTGAAGGTCCATCGCAATCTATTTTAAAAGCAGAGCGTACGGTATTAAACGCGATGCAACGTATGAGTGCGATTGCTACAAAAACTAGAATGTTTGTTGATTTGGTTGAAGGTACCAAAACTAGAATTTTAGATACAAGAAAAACAACTCCAGGTATTCGTGTGTTGGAAAAATGGGCTGTTAAAATTGGTGGTGGCGAAAACCATAGGTTTGCATTGTATGATATGATTATGCTTAAAGATAATCACATCGATTTTGCAGGAGGTATTACAAAAGCCATTGAAATGACTAAAGATTATTTGAACGAAACTAAAAGGGATCTTCAAATTATGGTCGAAGCTAGAGATTTATCTGAGGTTCAAGAAATTTTAAATAACGAAGGTGTTTATAGAATTTTACTAGATAACTTTGATTATGAAGATACTAGAAAAGCTGTAAAGTTAATTGGAGATAAATGCCTTACGGAGTCTTCAGGTAATATTAACGAAACTACAATTAGACACTATGCCGAATGCGGCGTAAATTATATTTCATGCGGTGCTTTAACACATTCTGTGCACAACATGGATTTAAGTTTAAAGGCTATAAAGTAATTAACTTTTTTATAAACGCCTTTTTACTTTTTAATTTTAATAACTTTGCTATATAGAATTATAACGCAATTTATTAATGTCCAAACCTCTTGATGAAAAACTCGATAAAATACCAGGTATTAATATTTTGGTACGGTTTTTTAAACAGATAAAACTTCCAGGACTTGAAGGGTTGTCATTTTACGATTTACTTGTGTTGTACATTACAGGTATTGTAAAAGGCGCTTTAACAACACGAGCTAGTGCTATAGCATTTAGCTTCTTTACTGCTATATTTCCTTTTTTATTATTTGTTTTAATTATTATCCCTTACGTTCCTATTGATGATTTTAAAATTGAATTTTTACAATTTCTAGAATCGTTTTTACCACCAAGTACCTCAGATTTTTTCTTTGAAAATATTTTTGAAAATATAGACCAATCGCAACGTGGTGGGTTGTTGTCTTCCGTTTTTGTGTTGTCGGTAGCATTGATGGCCAATGGTGTAAACGCTGTTTTTTCTGGATTCGAAAACTCTTATCACGAGCAATTAACTCGCAATGTATTTAAACAATATTTGTATGCCTTAGGTATAGCCCTAATATTAGCTTTTTTACTTATTTTTACCATTATTGTACTTGGATATATTCAAATATATGTAGTGCAAGAGTTGATAACTGTTTTCGAGGATAGAGGTTATCATGTAGATTCCGAAGGCGTATATTGGACCAATGTGGTGCAATATCTGTTTTTTGTGGTTATGGTATATATGGCAACAGCTACCTTGTATTATTTTGGAACAAGAGAAGGGCGCGAATCTAAATTCTTTTCTATAGGAGCCATATTTACAACGTTTCTTATTATATTAACGTCTTATTTGTTTGGTATTTATATTGAAAATTTTGGACAATACAACAAACTATATGGTTCTATTGGAGCGTTATTAATATTATTATTTTACCTGTGGCTTAACTCTAATATTTTATTGTTGGGTTACGAATTGAATGCCTCATTAAATAAACTTAGAAAAAGCTTTTAGTTATGAAGAATTGTATGTGTTTTATATTGTTTTATTGTTTGTCGCTAACGGTGCAATCTCAAGATATTTTAGGACAATGGAAAACGGTTGATGATGAAACAGGCGCGCATAAATGTATTGTAGATATTTATGAAGAAAACGGTAAGATTTTTGGTAAGGTTATAGAAATATTAGAGCCGTTTGATAAAAACACCTTGTGTCAAGATTGTGAAGGTGATAAAAAAGATAAACCAATTCTAGGCATGGTTATTATTAATGAGCTCGAAAAACAGGACGAATATTATAAAAACGGTACTATTTTCGATGCTGAAAATGGAAAAGAATATAAGTGCAGAATAAAGCTAATTGAGGAAACAGGAAAGCTTCAAGTTCGTGGTTATATTGCGTTTTTATACCTTACACAATATTGGATTCGTCATCAATAATTCATTTTTTTTATAACATTAAACTATACGCCGTTTGCACTTTATAGACGTTATAATTCCTATACCGCTTCAAAAGCTATTTACGTATAGCATAACTGCTGCCGAGGCCGATTTTTTAAAAGTAGGCATGCGCGTAGCTGTTCCTTTTGGAAAATCTAAAATTTATACTGGCATTGTGTATGGCATTCATGAAAATGCGCCATCGGCTTATGAGGCGAAAGATATTCAGCAAATATTGGATGAATCACCTGTAGTAAATGAATACCAATTAAAACTTTGGAACTGGATATCGGAGTATTATATGTGTACTTTGGGAGATGTTATGCGTGCTTCATTACCAAGAGCTTTTATTTTAGAAAGCGAAACAGTAATTACTAAAAACAATGTTAAGACTATTGATGAGTCTATATTAAAAGATGATGAGTTTTTGGTTTACGAAGCGTTGAACCATCAGTCGTCTTTAAAGATTCATGATATATCCAGTATTTTAGATAAAAAGAATGTGCTTTCTGTAATTAAAAGGCTTATTGAGAAAGAGGTTATTACTGTAGAGGAAGAGGTTTACGAAAAGTATAAGCCAAAATTGGTACGTTATGTTAAGTTAGATACTCATTTTACTGCCGAGGTTGAGCTTCATAAATTGTTGGATGATTTGAGTAGAGCACCAAAACAACGGGATGTTGTTATGACTTTGTTTTCTATTTCTGCCAAAACTAAAAAGCCTGTAAAAGTAACCGATTTAACTACAGAAAGTGGGGCGTCTAGCTCAATTATAAAATCTTTAATTGATAAAGGTGTACTTAAAGAATATTATATTCAAAGGGATAGAGTAGAGTATTCTGGCGAAGAAACCGAAGCTTCTAAAAGACTTAATGAGTATCAAAAAACAGCCTTAACAGAAATAAAAGCGTCTTTTGAAAAACATCACGTTACCTTATTACATGGTGTAACATCGTCAGGTAAAACCGAGGTGTATGTAAAACTTATTGAAGATGTACTTCAACAAGGAAAACAGGTTTTATATTTACTACCCGAAATAGCTTTAACCACACAGTTGGTTACAAGACTTCAAAATTACTTTGGGGAGCAGGTTGCTGTTTTTCATTCTAAATACTCAACGCATGAGCGTGTTGAGGTGTGGAATAATGTATTGCACAATTCTGCGAAAGCGAGAATAGTATTAGGCGCACGCTCATCTATATTTTTACCTTTCAATAATTTAGGATTAATTATAGTGGATGAGGAGCACGAACAATCGTTTAAACAATTTGATCCTGCACCACGTTACCATGCGCGCGATACTGCTGCAGTTTTAGCCCACATGCACAAGGCTAAAACACTGTTAGGTTCTGCTACTCCAAGTTTAGAAAGTTACTTTAATGCGCGGCAAAATAAATATGGGTTTGTTGAAATTACAAAGCGTTATAACGATGTTTTAATGCCCGATATTGAATTGGTTGATATTAAGGATAAGCTGAAAAAAAAACGCATGAAAGGGCATTTTAGCGATAGGTTGATTGAAGAAATGCAGGAAACGTTAAGTGAAGGGCATCAAATTATATTATTTCAAAACCGGCGTGGATTCTCGCCAATTGTGGAGTGTAATACATGTGGGCACTCGCCGCAATGTCCTAATTGCGATGTAAGTTTAACCTACCATCAATATAGAAATCAATTGCGCTGCCATTATTGTGGTTATAATTCTGCTATGAAGCAAAATTGTGAGGCCTGTGGTGGTCAGGATTTAGACAATAAAGGTTTTGGTACAGAGCAAATAGAAGAAGAAGTGAAATTGCTTTTTCCTGAGCATAAAGTAGCCCGAATGGATTTGGATACCACACGAGGCAAATATGGTTACGAGAAAATAATTACTGCTTTAGAGCAACAAGAAATTGATATTTTGGTGGGTACTCAGATGCTAACCAAGGGTTTAGATTTTAGAAATGTAAAGCTAGTTGGTATCATGAATGCCGATAATATGCTTAATTTCCCTGATTTTAGAGCACACGAGCGTAGTTTTCAGCTTATGCAGCAAGTATCTGGTAGGGCAGGACGTACCGAAGAGCGTGGTAAGGTTTTAATACAGACGTATAATCCGTATCATAATATTTTGCAACAAGTATCTACCAATAATTATATAGATATGTTTAAGGAGCAAATGAACGATCGCTATAATTTTAAATATCCGCCGGTTTACAAGCAGATAAAAATTACTTTAAAACATAAGGATTATAATAGGGTAGAGACGGCATCTATTTGGTTTGCTAAGTCCTTAAGGCAGGTGTTTAAGGATAATGTGTTGGGGCCAGAGTCGCCACCGGTTGCTAGAATTAGAAATCAGTTTCATAAAAACATTTTGGTTAAAATCCCTAAACAACAATCGTTAGCAAAAACAAAAGAAGCTATTATTAAAATTAATAACAGCTTTATGAGTGTAAAAGATTTTAGGTCGGTTAGGGTTATTCTAAATGTGGATAATTTTTAGTTATCTCTTAACAAATCTGTTTTTTTGTGTTTTAGCCTGAGATTTAAAATAAAAGAAGCTATTATTACTTTTAATAATAGCTTCTTGATTACAAAAGGTTTTGCGTTTGTTAGGGTAGTTCTAAATGACGATAACTTTTAGTGATATAGAAATTTGTAAACAAATTTTATAAATAATTCGTTCTAGACTAGTGTCCGGAATTCATCATAATTTTTTTAAAGACTTTAAATATTATTTAAGGCATCAACCAATTGGGTCTTTTTATTTCTACTTAAAGGAATTTCGTAAGCGCCAACTTCAACATTTTTACTGTTGAATCTGTCAATCTTATCTAGATTCACGATGTAAGATTTATGAATTCTTAAAAATTTCCCTTCAGGTAATTCAGCTTCAAAAGATTTCATTGTAGAAAGTACTACTAAGCTGTTTTCTTCAGTAACAAGTTTTACATAATCACCAAGTGCTTCAATCCATTTAATGTCCTTAATATATACTTTACGTTTTTTAAGGTTACTTTTTACAAAAATATGTTCGCCTTCCTCTTCATTAAAGTCTAAAGTCAACCTATGTTGCTCTAAAGCTTTATCTACAGAAGTATTAAAGCGTTCTCTTGTAATTGGTTTATGTAAATAATCGGTAGCATCATAGTTAAATGCTTTAAAAGCATACTCTGTTTTACCGGTTACAAAAATAATTTGGGGTTTGTTGTTTAATACGTCTAAAAGTTCAAATCCATTTAGCACTGGCATTTCAATGTCTAAAAAAATTAAGTCAACTTGATGCGTATTTAAACCATTTTTAGTTTCTAAAGCACTACTGTACTCCGCTATTAAGTTAAGAGATGGGTGATTCTCGACTAACTTAACAATAGACAGACGTTGTATCGCTGAATCATCTACTACTACACAGTTTAAAGTCATAACATTTATATTATTTCGGTTAAGATATCGACAATAGTACGATTTTTTCGGTTAAAAACCAAAAAACATCGTTTAAATGCTTTTTTTAACATTTCGTTAACAAATAAAATAATGCTTTTAATTGTTTCAAAAATAGGGAGTAATAATATTGTGTAATATATAGAATTTAATTATTTTTGCAGCCAATTTTTAACAATAAAAATAGATTTTTATGAATCATTATGAAACTGTTTTCATCTTAAATCCCGTTTTATCTGAAGATCAGATAAAGGAAACAGTAAAGAAATACGAAGATTTTCTTGTTTCTAACGGCGCTAAGATGGTATCAAAAGAAGATTGGGGGCTTAAAAAATTAGCTTATCCAATTCAAAACAAGAAAAGTGGGTTCTACCATTTATTTGAGTACACTGTACCCGGAGAAGTTATTACACCTTTAGAAGTTGAGTTTAGACGTGACGAGCGTTTTATGCGTTATTTAACGGTAGCGTTAGATAAACATGCTATTTCTTGGGCTGAAAGAAGAAGAGTTAAACTTAAACAAAAAGCTTAATTATGTCATCAATAGAACAACAATCAAAAGGAAAAAAAGACGGTGAAATTAGATATTTAACACCGCTTAATATTGATACAAACAAGACTAAGAAATATTGTATGTTTCAAAAGTCTGGAATTAAGTATGTAGATTACAAAGATCCAGATTTTTTAATGCGTTTTATTAACGAGCAAGGTAAAATTTTACCTCGTCGTTTAACAGGAACGTCATTAAAGTATCAAAGAAAAGTGGCTGTAGCTGTAAAAAGAGCACGTCATTTAGCATTAATGCCTTACGTAGGAGATTTATTAAAATAAAATACCGATAACAATGGAACTTATATTAAAACAAGACGTTGAAAATTTAGGATTTAAAGACGATGTTGTAACAGTTAAGAACGGTTATGGTAGAAACTTTTTAATTCCTCAAGGACAAGCGATTCTAGCTACAGTTTCTGCAAAGAAAGTTTTAGCAGAAAATTTAAAGCAACGTGCTTTTAAAGAAAAGAAAATAGTTGATGATGCTAATGTAATTGCAGAAGCAGTTAAAGCATTAGAAATTAAAATACCTGCTAAAGTTGGTATTGGAGACAAATTATTTGGATCTATAAACAACATTGATGTTGCTGCAGCTTTAGAAAAAGAAGGACAAACGATAGATAAAAAATTCATAACAGTTACTACTGTTAAGCGTTTAGGTAAATATACAGCAGTTGTACGTTTACACAGAGAAGTATCTGTTGATTTAGAATTTGAAGTTATTGCTCAAGCTTAATTAATTAACAAAAAGTTAATAAAAGCTTAAAATAAAGATAAGCCACTCTTACGAGTGGCTTTTTTTTGTGCTATTTTTGTTTGGAATAATTACTATGTGCGCATAATATTTATAGACTAACTCAAATAACGTATTCAAATGAAAAAAACAGCACTTACTTTCTTCTTATTGTGTTTTAGCGTTCTTGCATTTTCGCAGGTTACAACCTCTAACATAAAAGGATTAATTTTAGACGAAACTTCGCAGCCACTTCCTGGGGCTAACATTGTGGCTATCCATACACCTACGGGTACAAAGTATGGTGCAGCATCGAATATTGATGGTCGATTTAACTTGTTAAATTTAAGAATTGGTGGCCCTTACGCTATTAAAATCACTTTTGTAGGTTACAAGGAGCAATCATATAATGATGTGTATTTAACTTTAGGAAAAACACAGAATATTGATATTGTTATGCTTGATGATAGCGAACAACTTGATGCTGTAGTTATTCAAGCTGGCCAAGGTACTGGTACTTTTGGTAGCGATAGAACGGGAGCCGAAACTAGTGTGGGCAGACGGGAATTAACCCGTTTACCAACTATTTCTAGATCGGCATCAGATTTTACAAGGTTAGAGCCTACCGCAAGTGGGAATTCATTTGGAGGTAGAAACGACCAGTTTAATAACTTCTCTTTAGATGGTGCTATTTTTAATAATCCATTTGGATTGGATTCTGCAACACCAGGTGGACAAACGGATTCGCAACCTGTTTCTTTAGATGCTATCGATCAAATTCAAGTATCTACAGCACCTTACGATGTTACACAATCTGGATTTACAGGAGCATCTGTAAATGCTGTTACAAAAAGTGGAACAAATGAGTTTCATGGAACTGTTTATGGGTTTACTAGAAATGAATCTTTAACAGGTAATAAGATAAAAGGAGAAGAGGTTGCAAGACCAGATTTAAACCAAACGCAATATGGTGTTAGTATTGGAGGGCCAATTGTAAAAAATAAATTATTCTTCTTTGCAAATTTTGAAAAAGATGAACGCGATGATTTAGGAACTAATGGCTGGACACCAAACACAGGTTCTGGTGGTATTAGCGAATCTAGAGTTTTAGAAAGCGATTTAATTGCAGTTAGAGATGCCTTATTGGCTGTTGGATACGATCCCGGAGCTTACCAAGGGTTTACACATTCGGCAAGATCTACTAAAGGTATTTTTAAATTAGACTGGAATATTAACGATAACAACCGTTTAGCGGTTATTTATAATTTTCTTAACGCTTCAAAAGAAAAGCCTGCGCATCCAACAGCTATAGCGTTTAGAGGGCCAAATGCAAATACATTACAATTTCAAAACTCAGGTTACGAAATTAATAATGAACTTAGATCGGTACAGTTAGAGTTAAATTCTACACTTTCAGAAACTTCAGCTAATAAATTACAAATTGGGTACACGCATTTTAATGACTTTAGAAACCCATTTTCTACACCAGCACCTTCTATTAATATAACCAAAGGAGGTTCAAACTACATTATAGCAGGACACGAGCCATTCTCAGCGCATAATAGGTTAGACCAAAAAGTATTTCAATTTTCAGATAATTTAAACTTTTTTCAAGGCGACCATACTTTTACTGTTGGGTTTTCATTTGAAAAATTCGAATTTGATAACTCGTTCAATTTAACAAGCTACGGTTTTGATCTTTTTGGATCTGTTGATATTAATGATTTTGATGCTACAAGCTACGATTTTGCTTCACCACAAAATACATTCAATGCTAATAATGCGGTTCCTGATGGAGAAGGTTGGGCGCTAGCAGAAACTAATGTTGGGCAATTATCTTTCTATATGCAAGATGAATGGAACGTTACAGAAAAATTTAAATTAACATATGGTTTACGTTTTGATAAGCCTTTGTTTTTTGATTCTGCTCAAAAAGCACAGGATGTTATAGATAGAGGTTTTGTTTTACCAGATGTACAATATGAAGATCCTAGCACAGGAGAATCTGTTACTATAGACAATACACAAATGCCAAATAGCGATTGGTTAGTATCACCAAGAATCGGTTTTAACTATGATGTTCATGGCGATGATACGTTCCAAATTCGTGGAGGTTCAGGGTTATTTACAGGGCGTTTTCCTTTTGTTTGGTTAGGTAATCAAATTGCTGCGCCAGATGCATTTTTCTTGCAAGCTGTAGATCCAGATTATAAGTATCCTCAAGTTTGGCGTACTAATTTAGGTGTCGATAAAAAACTAGAAAGCGGATTAATTTTAACAGCAGATCTTTCATATACCAAAGATATAAATGGTGCTCATGTACAGCATTGGGGACTATCTACGCCATCAGGAACTTTACAAGGTGTGGATAATAGACCTATTTATACGGCTGCCGATATTCTTACTTTTGATGGAAACCCTGGAGATGGAGCATTTGTTTTTACAAATTCTGATAAAGGTAGAATTTGGAATGCTTCTTTAAAAGCTCAAAAAACGTTTCAAGGTGGTTTCTATACCATGTTAGCGTATAGCTACTTAAATTCTAAGGATGTAAACTCTATTGAAGCAGAAATTACAAGTGATGCTTTTGTTGGTAATCCTGCAGTTGGAAACGTTAATAACGATGTATTATCGTATTCTAAATATGGAGATACACACCGTTTTATTGGTGTTGCTAGTAAAAAGTGGAATTACGGAAATGATAAATGGGGAACAACTATTTCTACATTTTTTGAATATGCACAAGGAGGAAGATTTAACTACACTTATGGTGGCGATATAAATGGCGATGGTTCTGGATTAAACGATTTAATTTACATTCCAACTTCTGGAGATATTAGTCAAATGCAATTTTCTGGCGCAGGTGATGCAGCAGCATTGGAAAACTATATTCAGCAAGATGATTATTTAAACGGAAGACGAGGACAATATGCAGAACGTTATGGAGCTTTAGCACCTTGGAGAGGACGTTGGGATATTAAGTTTTTGCAAGATTATAATATTACGGTAGCTGGAGATAAAACAAATACTATTCAATTTAGTATTGATATCTTAAATTTTGGAAACTTATTAAATTCAGATTGGGGTATTATTCAACAACCAAACAATGTACAACCAATAGGTGTGAGTGTTGATGGTTCTGGAGTACCAACGTATTCGTTTAACGGCGATCAAGATTCTACGACATTTGGTTTCGATTCTAGTTTAGCTTCTAGATGGCAAGCTCAAGTAGGTTTACGTTATATTTTCTAAGAAAATAGCATATATATTCTTAAATTTGCGCTCCTAATTAAGGGGCGCATTTTTTTTATTATGAAGTATAGTAGACTTACAAAAGAACAATTTGAAGAATTACACCAAGAATTCATCAACTTTTTAGCAACTCAATCTATAACAGCAGATGAGTGGACAAATTTAAAAGCCAATAAGCCGGATTTGGCTGAAATGGAATTAGATGTATTTAGCGATTTAATTTGGGAAGGTGCTTTAAATAAAGCAGAATATCTTGAGCATTTTGCACCACAACACATGTACTTGTTTCATTTGAAAGAAGATAAAATGCATGCTATTGTAGTTAACCTAAAAAATGATGTAGATATTACAACCCAAGAAGGCTATGATTGGTTGCGTGAAAATTTAATGGACGATAATGTCGAGTTTTTACAAGCCGATAAGGCATACTCCGATGATAAGAATGTAGATAAGTTTAAAATGATTGAACAAGGCGCTTCTATTACTAAAGGCGAATTGTATAAGTATTTTTATAAGCTTATAAATTAAATTCTGTCTTTCCTGTACAGGCAGGAATCCATTCCAATTAAAACTATTATTTTTGTTACTCCTGCGAAGGCAGCAATACACTTAGAAAAGTAAATTTTAATAATCATTAAATGAGATACCTGTTTTCACAGGTAGTTGAATATGGCTCAAAAACCAAGCATCCCAAAAGGAACCCGAGATTTTAATCCAGAACAAGTAGCAAAACGAAATTATATTTTTAACACCATTCGTGGTGCTTTTGAAACTTTCGGATTTCAACCTATTGAAACACCAAGTTTTGAAAACTCAGAGACCTTAATGGGTAAATATGGCGATGAAGGCGATAGACTGATTTTTAAGATTTTAAATTCTGGTGATTATTTAGCCAAAGCTAATGAGCAAGCTTATACCGAAAAGGATGCGTTAAAATTAACGTCTTCAATTTCAGAAAAAGCATTACGCTACGATCTTACTGTGCCTTTTGCACGTTACGTTGTGCAACACCAAAACGACATAGAATTTCCGTTTAAGCGTTATCAAATACAACCTGTTTGGAGAGCAGATAGACCTCAAAAAGGTCGTTTTAGAGAGTTTTTTCAATGTGATGCCGATGTGGTTGGAAGTAAGTCGTTATGGCAAGAGGTAGAGTTTATTCAATTATATGACACGGTTTTTTCAGCTTTAAAACTTGAAGGTGTTACCATTAAAATTAATAATAGAAAAATATTATCTGGTATTGCCGAAGTTATTGGGGCAAGTGATAAACTTATTGATTTTACGGTTGCTTTAGATAAGTTGGATAAAATAGGCGAGGAGAAGGTAAAAGAAGAAATGCGTGCTAAAGGTATTTCAGATGAAGGCATATCGAAATTACAACCTTTATTTACGTTATCTGGTTCTTTTGAATCTCAAATTGAAAGTTTAAAAGGTATTTTAAATACCTCTGAAGAAGGCAATAAGGGTATTGAAGAATTAGCCTTTATAAATACAGCAATTACGGAGTTAGGTTTAACAACGGCGGCATTACAACTAGATGTAACTCTTGCACGTGGTTTAAATTATTACACAGGTGCAATTTTTGAAGTTTCTGCTCCGGCTCAAGTAAAAATGGGTTCTATTGGTGGCGGTGGTCGCTACGACGATTTAACAGGTATCTTCGGAATGAAAGATGTAAGCGGTGTAGGTATAAGTTTTGGTTTAGATCGTATTTATTTAGTGCTTGAAGAATTAGGATTATTTCCGGAAACTGTAAATAAAAACGTTGATGTTTTATTTATAAACTTTGGAGACAAAGAAGCCTTGTTTAGTTTAAAAGCGATTAAACAATTGCGTTCTCAAGGTGTTAATGTCGAACTTTATCCAGATGCTGCTAAAATGAAGAAACAAATGAATCATGCTAATAAGCGTGCCATTCCTTTTGTGGTATTGGTAGGCGATCAGGAAATAGAATCGAATACCTATACTTTAAAAAATATGATTTCTGGGGAGCAAGATAAGGTGTCGTTAGAAGCTTTAATAGCTCAAACTAAAAAGTAAAAAGTCCTGAATAGAAATTCAGTACTTTAAATAAGTTAAGTTTCAGATTTATAAATACTAACTTGAAATTATGAATATAAACTCAACTTATTATTTTATGAAAACCTTTTTTGATACACTTCCGTATTCAGAATCTATCTTTAAAATATAATTACCCGGTGTTATTTGCTGCGTATTATATTCAAGATGATTTTGTGTGGTGTTAGTATGATATTTAAAAAGGGTTTGTCCTAAAATGTTTAACATTTCAATATTTTCAATTTGTTTAGATTTAGGATTGTTTATTACAATGTTTGCCTTTTCGTTTGAATAGTAAACTTCAATTTGATCCATGCTATTTTCTACAATATCCAATGTATGAGCTTTTTCAAAAGTAAGTTCAAACCTATTTAAATACTCTCCAGCTTCAAGGTATGCTTCATATTTACCTTGGCTTAAATCAT
The DNA here is from genome assembly GCF_046736315.1 of Algibacter sp. AS12. Taxonomy (NCBI): domain Bacteria; kingdom Pseudomonadati; phylum Bacteroidota; class Flavobacteriia; order Flavobacteriales; family Flavobacteriaceae; genus Algibacter; species Algibacter sp. AS12. The sequence continues at coordinate 176,068 of NZ_CP151841.1, read as the reverse complement.
GATAAAGATCTAATGCTTTATCATGTAAGTATAAGTCGAAATCTGCAGGAGTATTTTTTATTTCATCTATCTGTATGCTATTATAGCCGTCGGTTTTAGTATGTATTCCTAATTGAATAGAGGATTGTTTTGTAAATGCGTTAACACCTTGTATGGTATATTTTTGATTGTCAATTAACCAATACATATCATCTGCTTGAGTGTCTATGTATTTTGAGTCGTAGCCCCAATCGTATCCCGTACTAGCGTTTTCATCAACAGTAACTAAAAGTTGTCTTTGTAGGCCGCCTACCGAGTTAAAACCAATTCTTAATTTAGTTCTAGGATCTTCGTTATTCTCAGTTATATTTTTTGTTGATGTGTTTTTTCGTGCTAGAACGCTTTTAGAATAATAAGCACGCTGACTATTATTAAATTTAATATGTCCATTAGTTTCTGCTGTGGCATAAAAACCTTGTCCAACAGGAATATACCTGCTAGGAAGTTCTATTTGTGTACCGCCAGTTGAAAAGACACCTTGATCTTCCGATTTTCCTGCTGCTGGTACTGCTCCAGAAAGTGAGTATGTAGCATAACCACCTTGGTATTCACTAGCAATATGAGAACCGCCACCCCAATGTTTCCAGAAATAAAGTGTGCCATCTGTTGCGCCTTCACCATCAATAACCGATTTGTTATCTTGAATAAATTTAACAGCATCAATAGCCGAAGGGTAGGGGTTGCCTATTAAATAATCGTTACCCGCATAAACAGGTAAACTAATTTCTCCATTATTCGGTTTTCCCTGTAATACATAATCTTGTACCTCTGTTATAGTTCCCGTTCCAGGACCTTTCATTGTAAAGCCTTCGCCAGGAGAAATATTACCTGTGCTTCGCACTTGCTGCCATGTGGAATATTTATCGCTTAGGCTGTTATTATATTTCCAAATCCAGTAATCTGCCACCGACAATGGAGAGATAATACCATTATATCCTGTACTTATGAAAGTGATATCTTTAAATATATCTTTTACAGTATATGGATTGTTTATGGAGCTATTGTTTGGTTTTCCAATTGGAGATGACCAATAATTATAAGTATACGTATCAGCAGTACCTTGAATGTTTTTTTCCAATATACCAGAGCTAGTTGGGTTTAATGTACTTGTTGATGTTTGGATAAGTTGCGAGTTGTCTTCTAAATCTAAAACGCCATCGAGAGCTAAATACCAGGTGTTAATTAGGGCAGAATTATTACTGATTTTTAATGTTTTATTATTGTCAATTATTAAACCTGTTGTTTCAACATTGGTGTCAATTTCCAAATCGCCTTTTATTTTAATAATGGCATGGCTTGGTATTTTAGTGTTTATATCTAAATGCGTTCCATTTTCCCAATTCTCTGGGTTTTTCCAATTTCCTTGGCTGTTTATGGTCGTTACATAGGGTAGAGGAGCTGTGAAATCTTGTCTGGTTTGGTCGAGCTGTATATTGTTAATTTTACCAGCTCTACTATTACTAGATAAATCTATAACATTTCCATTTTCTGTATTGGCCATATTATAATAAAGGAGTAAATCCCTCCATAATAAACCTTCAATATCTTTCGGGATTATAGAGCCTCTAATCTTACCGTTATTGTTTTCAATTTCTTGATTTATCTGTTGGTGTAGTTGGTTGTCATTTAAAGCTATATTGAAAACTTTCGATTCATAAATAGAGCCTTCAAAATAGTCGTTTTGAGTTTCAGAATTTCTACCTATTTCAAAATCATAAGCATTCCATTCTGTACTGTTATTTAGTGTGTTATTTAATAAATCATCATTGCTGTAAGTCCAAATGGCGTCACCATTTAGGTATAGTTTTGCGCTTCCTGAATTGCTATCATATTTTAAAGCCACATGGTACCATAAGTTCTCTTGTAAAAAGTACTCCGATAAATCTGGTGATGCAATTGGATTGCCCTCATTTGCCTTAATGTGCGCACGTAATTTTTTGTTTGAATCGATAGACATATTAAAATAAGGTTGCCCAATAATATGTCCACCATTAGATTTTTTATCTAATTTGATCCACGACATCATAGTAACTTCTTTTTTCCCATTAAGAAAAGGAGCGGTACTAATGTAATCGTCTTTACCATCAAAATCTATAATTTGTGGCATACAGAAATTAAAATTCCCTAATCCTGTTGCGTGCGGTAAGTTATGGTCGCAAGTATCGCAATCTTCCCATAAAAAAGTTACACTTTTAATGTAGTTTGAATTGGCGTAGTTAACACCTATTATAGCATTATCTCCAGATATTTTATTTGAAATAGCATTAACAATTCCGGTATTGTTATCTGAAGTATAAGAAGGAGTATTGGAATGAGTGAACTCTGGGTAAATGGTGTTGCCTTTTACGTCTTTACCTGTAAATACATATTTATCGCCATTAGAGTTCCATTTGTTTATATGATGAACATCGAAAGAAAACGCATAAACAGGTTGACTAAATGTTATTGTACATGTAATCCCTGGGCCCGAAAACCCATTGGATAATAAATCGATTCCTTTATATAAATAACTAGATTGTGATCCTACTTTAGGGGTATTTCCATACCAAAAACCTAAAGTGTTAGTTTCGCCCGCAAAAGTAACTGTAATGTCTGTACCCGAATTATTGACATTGGTGTAGGTGTTTGATAGTTTTCCTGGTGGCCAGAAATTATCGTTAGCCATGTTTGTAGACCAATTTAAATTAAAATTTTGTGCACATGTAGGGGCTGTGTGTACTTGAGCATATGTTTTTTTGTTGCTAACAAGGAGGGATAACACTAAAGATATAATTATAGCAAAATGCTTCATAGTTAAGTGTTTGTTTTGGCCTAGTAATTAAAAATGTAATTACTGCGCCGATTTAGAATTAATTAATTTTTTCACTAAAAATTGGGGAACACGTTGCAGTGTTTTTAATAGCCCTAAAAACTTTTTAGGGCTATTTTAAGGTTTAATCCACCAATATTTTTTTCGAGATTTTGTTTTTATCAGTGGTTAAATTGATAATGTATACTCCAGAATGAATTTGCTTAACTGGAAATTCAAGATAGTTTTCATTAAGTTTATCATTTTCTGCATTTAGTTTGAAAACAGATTGACTTAATATATTGTGCATTTCTACTGATTTGATGTTCAGTAATTTAGGATTGTTAATTATTAAGCTTTCTTTATTGTTAGAAAAATATACTTGTAAGTCTATTTCTTCATTATTTTCAACGCTTAAAGACTCTTGGTTAGAGAAGGTAAGTTCAAAACGATCTTTATATTCTCCTGGAGTTAATAATATTGTAAACGCACTCTCTTGTAAATTGTGATACGTGTTTAATTCTATATCATGAACGTATATGTTTTTGCTAGAGTCAATATTTTCTAAATTATCAATACTTACCGTAGCTAAACCTTCTTTTGTTATTTTAATGCTAAACGGAATGTTTTGAGTTTCATCAAAGTTATTTACCGCTTGTATTAGTAATTTCGAATCTCCTAGACTCCAATACATATCCTCAAGATTATCTTCAATAAGTACAGCGTCGTACCCTAAATCAAATCCGTTAGTCGTACTTTGGTCTACACCCGTTAACAACTGACGGTGATATCCACTTGGAGAGTCGAACATTAATCTTATTTTTTCTCTTGTGTCCACCGAACTGTTAGTATTGCTTTTAGCTTTTTTAGTGCCTTTAAAGAATACTGAGCCTGAATTACTTCCGGATACGGTTTCCTTTTGGAAAATTCGTTGTCCATTTTTAAAGTTAATATCACCATCTTCAATAGGTTGTGTTAAGCCTGTTAAACCACCATCGTCTGATGAAACAAAGAACCCTTGCCCAACAGCAATATATCTTTCTGGAAGTTTAGAACCAGAAGCATAAGTAGCATTAATCCTTGAATCTGTAGATATGGCAACAGTACCTCCCATAAGAGTGTAAACTGCATATCCACCTTGATAACTTGATAAATTATGACTGTTTACTGCAAAATGATCCCAGAAATATAAAGCGCCATTAATAACATTTTTATTATTGTTACCACCATCAGCAGTATGAATATTGTCTTTTATAAATTGGTCGGCATCTATAGCAGACGGGTATGGGTTACCTAATAAGTATGCATTTCCTGCAGTAATAGCTGTATTGAAGTCTCCATTGTTTGGCTGACCTTTAAAAATATAATTTTGATCTGGCGTAGCTGTTCCTGGGCCTTTCATAGTGAACCCTTGACCTATAGCTAACGATCCTGTACTTCTTACATGTTGCCATTCAGAATATGAGTTACTTGGTCTGTTTGTGTATTTCCAGATCCAATAGTCTGCAACTTGAACAGGAGAACTTGTACCATCATATCCAGAAGTTGAAAATCCTACGTTGTCTATAATATCTGCAACGGTGTAATTTGCATTACTAGTAGTAGATACTGGCGAGCACCAATAGTTATATAAATAAGTGCTAGAATATCCTTGTTGGTCCCGCTCTAATGATCCTGTACTTGAAGAATCAAAGTCACTTTGATTTGTTTGCACTAATTGTGATTCTCCTTCTAAATCTATTGTGCCATCAAGTTTTAAATAATGTGTAACTGTTAGTCCTATACCATCATTAGATGCAGTACTACCATTAACTTGTAATTTACCGCTATTAATAATTAAACCTTGTACTACACAATCTCTACTTCTTACATCTGCAGGTGTAGTGCTTGTGCCTAAATATACATCATGATTTATTTCAATGATATTCCAATCAATAGGTGTGGCGCCATCAATAATAGACAGTGAGTTTGGTAATGTTTGCACAGTATTGTTTAACCAAGTAGCGTCTGCATCCCATAAACCAGTACCTTGAGTTTGATATGGTAGGGGAGCAGTTTGATAATCTACAGTATCTAGATTTCTTAATGCCCCTTGGTTATCATTACCAGACATATCATCTGTATTTGTGTAGGTATAAACAGACATAGGATAATATCCTGCTAAATTTGTCCAAGGTATAGTGCTTATTTCATTTTTTGTAATTGTTGTAGGTATAACATCACCATATTCTAAAGCTAGACTTACATCGTTAGTTAGCTCTTGGTTCATGACATAGCGTAATTGATCAACACTAAGTGCTGTATCCCAAACTCTCACTTCATCAATATTACCTGCAAAATAGGCTGTTGTATTTGGATCATATCCATCTGCGGCAGCAATTAGGAATTTTTGTGATGTAGCAATAGGGGTTGCTAATGAAGTTCCGGTCGTATCAGGAACGCCATCTATGTATAAAGTTGCAGTTCCACTATTGTAAATTACAGCTACCTGATGCCATTCGTTTTCAGGTATCGCTACAGACGAAGTAATAGTTTCAGAACCTCCGTTCCAAGTCATTTCTGCATTTCCAGAACCATTAATCCTTAAATCGTAACCTTCAGAAAAAGCTGCATTTCTTTTTGAAACTATAGATGCGTTAACCGTTCCTGCGTCTCTTTTTATCCATGCCGATACAGTAAACGCACTCGTATTTAAATTGATTTTGTTATCTACATCAATATAGTCATTTGCACCATCAAAATAAACAGAACGTTCAACAATTATTTGTGGGGCATATCCAAATGTGATGTATTTAGTACCATTAAAATCATAATCTGTTTCTATATTTCCATTTGCGTCGGCAGTCATTACTCTATAATCTGCAGTTGGGTCAAAAACATTTGTATCCGAGATAAACATATAGAAATGTCCAGGAGGTGTTATGTTTCTTATTGCATTTAAAGGTATTTTTATCTTACAAGTAGGAATGTCTCCGCCATTTTCAATTACTTTCCAAACACGTTGCATGGCTGTAAATGAAACAGGAGTTGATAATCCTGAAATTCCAGCACTCATATCTACTGCTACAGAAGACGAAGCAAGGTTAATGTCTGCACCGTTATTACCCCACACTAAATATTCTCTATCATTTAAAGTAGTAGGGTTCGATGATATATTTTCGTTATTTGTGTCATAAACATCAGAAAGACCAATGGTTAAAAACCCATTTGTTAAAGTAGGTCCATAGGCATCCGTTCCATCTGATTCTATATTTTGACTCTTAGATTGTTTTTGGTTTAATTCTGAGGCATCGTCTCTTCCAATTCCGGCAATATCAAAATTGTGTCCATTATTTACACTAGCATCCCATATTACTGTACCTTGAGAATCAACATAATCTGTATCACATTCATAGTCAAAAGCTTCTTTAGAAGTTCCAAATTCTTTCAATGTCACGCCATATTTAATGGCTAAGTAACTTTGAATTTTCTTTTGATCTGGGGTCGAGTTAGGGCTAGAATAACTTGCTAACTCTGTAATTTTTCCATCTAAATAAGAACTTAATGCATGACCATTAAGTGAGAACTGGCCAGCACCTAAAACATATCTTAAATTGTCTAACTCAGCATGAAGTAAATCGACTCCGGTTCCAGTTAATCCTGTTTTTCCGGCATGATTATCAACTTTTTTACCGTTGTAATATATTTCGCTAATAGCAGGAGATACCGTTAAATTAGATTTTACATTAAGTATCATTACATCTGTACCAATGTTATTCGTTGCTGCTGGAGCATAAGCTCTACCATATGAGTCAACACCTGGAATAGCGCTTCCTGAAGTATCATTGTTATATGAGCTTATTATATGTGAAATTAAATTATCGCCATTAAATCTTGAAGAAATTTTTCCAAAACCTAATCCGGTTCCATCTACACTAAAGCCTGTTTTTGTAAACTTTCCAGAAAGTGGTGTTTGTGTATTAGATGTGCTTTTGTCAAAAGTGTCGTTAGTTTTTACAACTATCCAATAATCTTGGGTCCAATAACCACCTTTGCCTTTCATAATATTACCGTTATTTTTATCAAAATCAATAACGGGGTTATAGTTAATGTTGTCTGTGGTATTGTCTTTAAAAATGGGACTTGTAGAGCCAAAAGCTTCAGCGTTATTATCATAAGCTTGATCGCTCCAACTTGTAATTGCAGTATTATCTGCAGTGGTACTTGTACCAACATCTGATTTTAACCAAAGTTTTAAGTTGTTACTTGCGTTTCCTGGACCAAAAGCAGGATCTGCTGGCGGTGTAATATAATCGCCTTTAACAAATATATTGTCGATAGCTACTCCATCATCAGTACTGCTTCCATCACTAGCAAAAAGTACTCTAAACCATACTCTCGGTTGATTATTTAAGGCAGTAACAGATACCGAGGCTTCTAAGAATTTAGAATTACTATTAGAACTTTCATCATTTAAGCCAGACCAACCATGTTCATTATTTCCTATGCCGTCAACATCGTCATCATTATACCAGTTAATATCTGTTCCCTTATCTCCTAACCTTGTCCAACCAAAAATTCCTAATGGGTCAGTAGTATATTGTACTTGAACACCATCATCAGTATCATCAGTGGTATCATGTTTAATATCCATATAAAAGGTAACATTCGTAAAACCAGTAGTGGAAATAGCCGTTGGGCTAGTTAAATAGGTATAATAATTATTCCCGTAATTATTGTAGCTATTTACTCTCCAGTAGTTTCCTTCAGAAACAAGTGTAGGTGAGGTTTCATAGACCCAAGAGCCTGCTCTAAAAAGCGCAGTGCTAGAAGTCCAACCTCCGTCATTTTCGTCGAAGTTTTCGTAATATATTGTATGGCTTTGTTGATCGCCTATTTCTCCTGTTCCCTGTATATTAAAGTTGTATGGGTTTTCATCGCTATCATTATTGGCAATAGTAATATTTGCACTTCGAACACCAATTCCTGTTGGGCGGAACCTTATTTTAAAGGTTGTAAATGAGTTGCCGGCTATGGGTGTTGTTGGATTCGCAGTAATTGTAAAATCTGTCGCATGAGTTCCGCCAATAGTTACATAAGGTGATGCTCCTGTTAAATTTATAGGGGCGGGGCCAGTATTTTTTATTGTAAAAGTTTGTGTATTTGAACTTCCTGTATTTATTGTTCCAAAATCTGTGGCATCCAATAAAGAAGGGGTGGTGTCTCCATCGCTAATACTCGTTCCATTACCTTCAATATCTATTTCAGGTAAGCCCATAATTCCTGTGCCTTGAACTACAAATGTATATGGGTTTTCGTCGCTATCATTATTATCAATAGAGATTGTAGCTTGGGCATTTGTTATAATTGCGGTTGGGGCAAAGCGAACAACAAAAGTAAGATCGCTTCCTCCATTAGTAATTACGCTAGAGCTAGGTTGTGTTAAAATACTAAATGCTGAACTACCACTAATATCAACAATTGGTATTCCTCCTGTTAAATTCAATGTAGAAGTACCAATATTTTGGATGGTAAAAGTGCGGTCTATTGTTGTAGCAATTGTGGTTGTCCCAAATTCAGTATCATCTGTTGTAGTTGGAGTGGTGTCTCCATCTATTATGTTAGATCCATTACCTGTTATGTTTATTTCTGGTGCAGGTGTGTTTGAAGACCCTTGAACTACGAAAGTATATGGATTTTCATCACTGTCATTATTATCTATTGAAATTGTAGCTTGTGCATTAGTTACTGTAACGGTAGGAGCAAAGCGTACAACAAAAGTAAGATCTGTTCCGCCATTAGCAATACTATTAGCACCAGGTTGCGTGAAGATTGAAAAAGCTGCATTTCCGCTAATGTCAACTAGAGGAATTCCTCCTGTTAAATTTAAAGTAGCCGTACCAGTATTTTGTATAGTAAATGTACGGTCTCGTGTAGTTAAATTGCCAATTAATCCAAATTCGGTATCATCAGCAACTACAGGTGTTGTATCTCCATCTAAAATATCAGTAGCATTTCCTTGAATGTTAATTTCGGGAGTAGGGGTAAATGAAGACCCTTGTACTACAAAGGTATATGGGTTTTCATCACTGTCGTCATTATCAATAGATATAGTTGCTTGTGCATTTGTAACATTGGTAGTAGGAGCAAATCGAACTACAAAAGTAAGATCACTACCTCCAGATGGGATAGAATTTGAAGTTGGCTGCGTTAAAATAGAAAAAGCTGCATTGCCACTAATAGCAACTAAAGGAGATCCTCCAGTTAAAATTAAAGTGTTGGCTCCAGTGTTTTGTATGGTAAATGTATAATCTAAAGTTGTACCATTAGCTATAGATCCAAATTCAGTATTGTCGGCTAAAACTGGTGTTATATCTCCATCAGTAATATCAACACTATTTCCCGTAATATTTATTTCTGGTGTTGAAGAACATGCTGCGCCACCATTTGCAACCGCAAAATATTGTGTACTTGGTCCGGCTCCAATACCACTTGCGTTATATGAAAGTACACTTATTCCACCCGAAGTTATGCTAATTGTACCATTAGAATTCCATCCGTCTCCCCATGAATCGGTGAGTACTGCATAATATCCTGTATTTCCTGATGTATTAGGGTTGTCTAGTAAACATCCTAAATTAAAATTGTCTGAGTAGGTACCAGATCCGCCGGATGTTATCGTTGTAATTAATGTTCCGTTTGGCTCATATATTTCAGCAGTGTTTTCCCAAGCATACTGGGGCCAATTAACAGATACTATTACCTCTGAATATGTTGGGATAAAACCAGTACCTTCAATATTAAAAGTATATGGGTTTTCGTCGCTATCATTATTAGCAATTGAAACAGTTGCTGTTCTTAATCCTGTTGCGCTTGGGTTAAAGGTTATTGCAAAATTAGTGCTCCCGCCTGATGCAATTGTATTATTAGGAATAGTAGTTAAGGTGAAATCTGATGCATGTGTACCAGTTATGGTTACATATGGTGAAGCACCAGTTAAGTTTAATGGTAATGTTCCTTGGCTTTCAATTGTAAAAATATTAGTATTCGTTCCAGCAGAAATATCTACAGTTCCAAAATCTGTATCATCTGCTGTACTAGGTGTAGTGTCGTTATTTGAAATATCAGTACCATTTCCTTGTATGTTAATTTCTGGTCCAATAGGTAGGTTTCCAGTTATTACGATATCATCTATGAATGTTTCATCGTTAGTCCAACTAGAATCACTCCTAAACCTAAATCTTGAATTTGCAGTAAATGATGTAGCCCCAGCATTAGAAACTGGTATTGTAATGTTATATATGGTGTTGTTTCCGTAAGTGCCACCTGTTCTATATTCTCCTAGTTGAGTATAGGTCCCACCGGAGTTATTTGAATATTCAACAAAAAAACCATCTGTGGTTTCGCAATTTCTAAATCTAAAATTAAATGAAATGCTAGCACTGATATATGAAGTTAAATCAATGTTATTCGTATATGTTGTCGCTCTTGGTGTTCCAGATGCAATTAATCTGGCAGAATCATTACCATTTACTCGAGAATTATTATCTCTACTACATCTATCTCCTCCGTCTTGCCAATAAGTAAATGGGAAGTTTCCTGTTTCAAAATTCTCAGAATCGATGGTGACTTGCGAAAATGCAAATGAGGTAAATAATATACCTATTAAAAGTATAAAACAACTATTTAAAAAAGTAGTTTTTTTCATGAGAGGTTAAATTTTTAGCTTGGGACTAATTAATATGCCCCAAAAGTATATTATAACTCTATGAAATACAAATTTAATCGATGAAATGCATTATATAATTTTAATGTGTTGATTTTTAGCTATTTAAAAAATACATAATTTTTGTTTAGAATTTTTGTTAATTAAGAATCCTTTCTTTTTCGACTAATTATTTGATTAGTACATAAAAAAAAGGCTGAATTTTATTTAAAATTCAGCCTTTTCATTTTAATGTAATATGATTTTAATTCTTTATCATTCTTTTATAAGTTGTTGCACCTGATTTGATATTTATAATTTTAAATATGTAAGGCGCTTGATTTAGCTTACTCAAGCCCGTAACTTTTACTTGACTATTTTTAGAAGAAAATTTTCTGTCGAATACTAGTCTTCCATTTAAATCGAATACTTTAATGTTAAAGTCGCTGTTATTTACGCTTGTAGGTAATTGAATATTCACATTATCCTTGAATGGGTTAGGAGTTACAACAATCAGATTGATGTCTAGAATATTGGTATCCAGTGTTGTTTGGTCTGAACCATCACAATCTTGATCAATACCATCGTTGGTAATTTCTGGAGCTCCAGGATAAATGGTGTTGTCTGTGTCATCGCAGTCAGTGCTGTTTGTAACATATCCCGTTGGAGTAGAACAATCAAGTACAGAAATGCTTGGGTCACCAAAACCATCATTATCGTTATCTCTATAATATAATGTTCCAGTACCGTTATCTGTTACTTCCCAAGAACAAGTTGTGTCATTAAAAGTAGCTGTTTCATAACATTCAGTAGTAGGTTCCGCAGGTTGCGTACCTGTTACTTCCCACGCACAAGTTGTATCGTTAAAGCTTCTCGTTTCCCAACATTCTAATTCGGTAGTAGGTTCTGTAGGTTGTGTACCTGTTACTTCCCACGCACAAGTTGTATCGTTAAAGCTTCTGGTTTCCCAACATTCTAATTCAGTAGTAGGTTCCGCAGGTTGCGTACCTGTTACTTCCCACGCACAAGTTGTATCGTTAAAGCTTCTCGTTTCCCAACATTCTAATTCGGTAGTAGGTTCTGTAGGTTGTGTACCTGTTACTTCCCACGCACAAGTTGTATCGTTAAAGCTTCTGGTTTCCCAACATTCTAATTCAGTAGTAGGTTCCGCAGGTTGTGTACCTGTTACTTCCCACGCACAAGTTGTATCGTTAAAGCTTCTAGTTTCCCAGCATTCTAATTCAGTAGTAGGTTCTGTAGGTTGTGTACCTGTTACTTCCCACGCACAAGTTGTATCGTTAAAGCTTCTAGTTTCCCAACATTCTAATTCAGTAGTAGGTTCCGCAGGTTGTGTACCTGTTACTTCCCACGCACAAGTTGTATCGTTAAAGCTTCTGGTTTCCCAACATTCTAATTCAGTAGTAGGTTCTGTAGGTTGTGTACCTGTTACTTCCCACGCACAAGTTGTATCGTTAAAGCTTCTGGTTTCCCAACATTCTAATTCAGTAGTAGGTTCTGTAGGTTGTGTACCTGTTACTTCCCACGCACAAGTTGTATCGTTAAAGCTTCTAGTTTCCCAACATTCTAATTCAGTAGTAGGTTCTGTAGGTTGTGTACCTGTTACTTCCCACGCACAAGTTGTATCGTTAAAGCTTCTGGTTTCCCAACATTCTAATTCAGTAGTAGGTTCTGTAGGTTGTGTACCTGTTACTTCCCACGCACAAGTTGTATCGTTAAAGCTTCTGGTTTCCCAGCATTCTAATTCAGTAGTAGGTTCTGTAGGTTGCGTACCTGTTACTTCCCACGCACAAGTTGTATCGTTAAAGCTTCTAGTTTCCCAGCATTCTAATTCAGTAGTAGGTTCTGTAGGTTGTGTACCTGTTACTTCCCACGCACAAGTTGTATCGTTAAAGCTTCTGGTTTCCCAACATTCTAATTCAGTAGTAGGTTCTGTAGGTTGTGTACCTGTTACTTCCCACGCACAAGTTGTATCGTTAAAGCTTCTGGTTTCCCAGCATTCTAATTCAGTAGTAGGTTCTGTAGGTTGCGTACCTGTTACTTCCCACGCACAAGTTGTATCGTTAAAGCTTCTAGTTTCCCAACATTCTAATTCAGTAGTAGGTTCTGTAGGTTGTGTACCTGTTACTTCCCACGCACAAGTTGTATCGTTAAAGCTTCTAGTTTCCCAACATTCTAATTCAGTAGTAGGTTCTGTAGGTTGTGTACCTGTTACTTCCCACGCACAAGTTGTATCGTTAAAGCTTCTGGTTTCCCAACATTCTAATTCAGTAGTAGGTTCTGTAGGTTGTGTACCTGTTACTTCCCACGCACAAGTTGTATCGTTAAAGCTTCTGGTTTCCCAACATTCTAATTCAGTAGTAGGTTCTGTAGGTTGTGTACCTGTTACTTCCCACGCACAAGTTGTATCGTTAAAGCTTCTAGTTTCCCAACATTCTAATTCAGTAGTAGGTTCTGTAGGTTGTGTACCTGTTACTTCCCACGCACAAGTTGTATCGTTAAAGCTTCTGGTTTCCCAACATTCTAATTCAGTAGTAGGTTCCGCAGGTTGTGTACCTGTTACTTCCCACGCACAAGTTGTATCGTTAAAGCTTCTGGTTTCCCAGCATTCTAATTCGGTAGTAGGTTCTGTAGGTTGTGTACCTGTTACTTCCCACGCACAAGTTGTATCGTTAAAGCTTCTAGTTTCCCAACATTCTAATTCAGTAGTAGGTTCTGTAGGTTGTGTACCTGTTACTTCCCACGCACAAGTTGTATCGTTAAAGCTTCTGGTTTCCCAACATTCTAATTCAGTAGTAGGTTCTGTAGGTTGTGTACCTGTTACTTCCCACGCACAAGTTGTATCGTTAAAGCTTCTGGTTTCCCAGCATTCTAATTCGGTAGTAGGTTCTGTAGGTTGTGTACCTGTTACTTCCCACGCACAAGTTGTATCGTTAAAGCTTCTAGTTTCCCAACATTCTAATTCAGTAGTAGGTTCTGTAGGTTGTGTACCTGTTACTTCCCACGCACAAGTTGTATCGTTAAAGCTTCTGGTTTCCCAACATTCTAATTCAGTAGTAGGTTCTGTAGGTTGTGTACCTGTTACTTCCCACGCACAAGTTGTATCGTTAAAGCTTCTGGTTTCCCAACATTCTAATTCAGTAGTAGGTTCCGCAGGTTGTGTACCTGTTACTTCCCACGCACAAGTTGTATCGTTAAAGCTTCTAGTTTCCCAACATTCTAATTCAGTAGTAGGTTCTGTAGGTTGCGTACCTGTTACTTCCCACGCACAAGTTGTATCGTTAAAGCTTCTGGTTTCCCAGCATTCTAATTCAGTAGTAGGTTCTGTAGGTTGTGTACCTGTTACTTCCCACGCACAAGTTGTATCGTTAAAGCTTCTGGTTTCCCAACATTCTAATTCAGTAGTAGGTTCCGCAGGTTGTGTACCTGTTACTTCCCACGCACAAGTTGTATCGTTAAAGCTTCTAGTTTCCCAGCATTCTAATTCAGTAGTAGGTTCTGTAGGTTGTGTACCTGTTACTTCCCACGCACAAGTTGTATCGTTAAAGCTTCTGGTTTCCCAACATTCTAATTCAGTAGTAGGTTCTGTAGGTTGTGTACCTTGGTTTTCCCAAACACAGGTAGTATAATTATATGTGTAATTATCCCAGCAGTTAGTTTGGGTAGGAGCATCTTGCTGAATTACTGTAACAACAGCAACACAAGTGTCGATATTACCAGAATCACTAGGGTCTGTTGCAGTTAAGGTTACATTATTTGTGCCAATATTTGCACATGTAAAACTAGAAATATCAATAGATAAATCTCCAACGCTAGTTCCATCATCAAGATTTGCTGCGGTTATAGTTACATTACCTGTAGCATCTAATGTAGCATCAATATTTTGACATGAGGCTATAGGGTCATTTGACTTAATATTGATTGTGTAATCCTCAACTTCGCCATAATTAAATGATTCACAAGGGTCATTGGCAAATTCACCTGTTATGCCATAATATTTTTGAATAATTCGCATTCTAGTAGTGCCAGCTAATGCATTATTAGGAATTGTAATATTGCCAGTAATAGGACTTGTAATAGATGAAGGGTTGCTTAAAACTTGTTCTCCAGAATCTGCAAAATCACCATCCTGATTAAAATCTATCCAAACAGATGTAGCTAATTCATATTGAGTTCCTGTATAATGTATAGAAATCGATATTGTTTCAGTACTACCTGTTGGAATTAAATTATGACTTAAGGATGTAAAATTAGAATAGCCTGAAGTATTACCAGTAGAATTATTATCTATAGATCCAAATGATACATTATCTATGTAGAAATATGTACCATCGTCACCGTTTGCAGAACAATATGAAACTGCTGTTGAAAACTGTGTTGAAGCTGAATAGTTAGAATTGTTTACACATTTGCTACGCACTTGAACGTCATAGTTTGTTGAATTATTTAGTCCTGTTAAGTTATGAGTTGTTGTTGATATGTTCAATACATCTATCCAAGTACCAGAAGTTGATTCTTTGTATCTAAGATCGTACGTTGCTGATGGGGTATTGTCCCAAGTTATTGTTGCGCTAGTACCTGTTATGCTTGAAGCTGAAACATTCGTAGGAACATCTGTTACACAAGGTATCTCAATACTAATTACTTTGAAATCATCAAAACTAAATCCATCAAAAGTAGTTGGATAACCATCGGCTCTATTATTACTGTCTGAATCAAAAACAAAACGAAAACGAGCATTTGTTGCACCTAATAAAAAACTATTTTCTGTGGCATCTATTGCTATTTCTTCCATGACCCATTTATCCATAGTATCGGCATCATAAACTAAACCAGCAGAGGCTTGATTATTTTTGTCGTTAGTACTTTTACCTGTATTTGTGTTAGAGCTGTAGGTGGAAGTATATCTATTAGTCGCTTCGCTAGCACCGGGTTTAGTGTATTTACCACAAAGCGGAATCCATGTAGAACCATCTGTAGAACCTTGAATTTGAGCGAAATCAAAATTTCGTTCTAAATCCCATTTTGCAAAAAATTGAATTACTGATGCTGTTGAACTAGATAAATCTATTGTAGAATTAAGTGTTAACCTTCTATTAGATTGATCATTTGTATAAGAACCAGATGGGGCATAAGAAATAGCTTTTGTACCCGAATAGGCATCTGTTGTTGTTCCCCAAGTGCCTCCAGAAGCTGTCCAATTGGTTAAGTTATCTGTATCAGGGTTATCTTGGAATAATACATTAGGGTTAAAAGTTTTTATAATGTTAGCTCTATACATGACATAGCCATCATCATTGGTAACAGTAATTTCAAATTCAATTTTTTCATTATCTACTATGGATGTTTTTAAAGCATAGGGTACCGAAATAGTTCTTTGCTCTAGTTTGTTCCAACTACTTTGAACAGAAGTATAAGGGGCGTCATTACTTAAATCGAAAGTAGAAGAAGTAAATCTGATATTATTGTTAGGGGTAATTGGAGCTATACTTAATGTTATATCTCCTAATGTTTGTCCTAAATATTCTAACCCAAATTCTAAGTTACCTGCAGTAGCTGTAATATCGCTAGAATTTAAATCATGAAACTGAGCAAACTTTCCGCTATGGTATGCATTTACAAAATTCATTCTTACGGCTCTTTGAGCTATATCCACAATTTGTGTTGCACTAGGCCAAAATGTACCTTCACTGCCGTCATGAGCTCCGTTTTCAGGAGCTAAGGCTAAAATACCTTGTCCAGAACCGTTAGACCCGTTTAAATCAGTCGCTCCACCAAGCATCCAATCACTCATGTCGCCGTTTGCAATTGTTAATATATCTGGAGCTTCACCGTAAATATATCTGTTAAATCTAGTCATGTCATGACAAAACTTATGATATTCAGCTTCCCTTCCTGATGATGGTGCACCTGGGTAACCGTTGTATGAGTGAGGTATTAAATTTGATTGAGCATGATGATTCATGGCGGTTTTAAATTCTCTAGTTGCCGAAAAGTTTCTAACAATTTGAGTTTCTGGCTCAGAAAAAGCAGAAGGGCCTCTGTAAGTACCACTACTTTGTGTTCCAGAAGAGCCAACACCACCATTGGCATAAATGCTATGGCTTCCCCAAAAATAATCGTAATTTCTGTTTAAATCAACACCTCTTACGTTATTGTTACCTGTGTTATAAGGTCCTAAGTTTTTACGTTGATAACCACCACCAGATGGTGCAATTTGCTCATTCCACATTAATCCATCTGGATTAGCTACAGGAATAAAATACATTTCATGATTATCCACCAAATTTTTAATCCCCGTATCAGTGTTATAATTTTCTAATATATACCACATGTAGTAAATCAAGTTCATCATAGAACTTACTTCTCTAGAGTGTGTCATGCCAGAGTATAAGGATTCTGGCTCGTTAGGTTCATCTGTATCTGGATTGTCAGATATTCTTACATAATATATAGGTTGACCGGCCCATGTATCATAAGCGCCGTTATTAGTGTAAGAATTACCGTGGGTTACGGTCCCAGGAGAAGCATCTGTTTTTACGGATATTAAATTAGGATATAACGCCCGCATCTGGTCTAGTTCTGCTAACATTTCACTATATGTTAAACATCCCATCATACTTCCTAAATTGAAGTTGGTTGGTACGTCCCAATCTACTTCTGTACAGCCTTCATATTGAATAAAGTTATTTATGCTTTTACTTTTAGTACTTAAGGATTTATTAGCTAATTTTTTAGCTTTTTTTGCTTCTAATTCAGCTTTAGCTATAGGAAGTTCTATTTCGTTTTTCTTTTTATAATATTCAATTAAATCTTCTACCATAATAGTATATGGTATATTTTGTTGATTTAAAGCGTCTAATTCTCCTTCTCCTAGTTCTAAAATTAAACTATTGTCTTTAAAAATTGCGCCACAGGCTAAATCAATACCAGCAACTTTAACTTTTAAGAGTTGGTCTTTAGTTGGGTTGTTTATTTTAATTCTCTTTGCGCTAATATTTTGAGAGAATGTAAGTTGCACCATTAACAATAGAATAGCACTTAGTAGAGTAATTTTTTTCATCAGATTTAGGGGATTGAATGAATTTATGAGGCGAATATAGAATAATAATTGAAATAACATCTATGAAATACCAAAAAAATCGATGAAATACACTTTTTGATTCATTTTACGCCGGAAATAGTACTCTACTGGCATGAATAATTAAAAACGAATTAATGATTTACAATCACATTATCAAACAGATAAAATTGCTGAATTTTGATTTAATAATTGCTGTATTTTGTGTTTAAATAAGTATAGAGCAAAATAAGTACCATGTTAAGTCAAGATTTAGGAAGACTATGGTGTTTTTTTGTATTACTATTGTACCATATTGTAATTACCATAACCGTATTATGAAATCAGATCAAAAAATATTAAAAATTCACGAGAAGGATAATGTTCTCGTTGCATTGGCAGATTTAAAAAAAGGAACAGAAGTTGTTTACGACTCAAAAACTTATGTTTTACAAAACGATATTCCTGCTAAGCACAAATTTGTAACCGAAACTTTAGCAAAAGGAGATTTGGTTTACATGTATGGTGTACTAGTAGGTAAAGCTAAAAAAGATATCGCTAAGGGTGATATGATTAGCACGACCAATCTAGTGCATGATACCGAAAGTTATGGTGTGAACGATACTAAAGAAAAAGAAGTTTGGCTCGCTCCAAATATTTCAAAATTTGTTAATAAAACATTTAATGGATACCATAGAGTAGATGGCAAAGTAGGTACAGAAAACAACTGGTTAATTATACCATTAGTTTTTTGTCAGAATAGAAATGTTGAGGTTTTAAAGCAAGCTTTAGTTGAAAAATTAGGTTACGGAAAAAAACAACATTTAGGATTAGATGTTGATGCTTTAATTAGCGATTATAAATTAGGAGTTTCAGCGGAAGCAATTTTAGAAAAGGATATTTTAAAAGAAGGTGAAGATGCTTCTAAAAACATGTTATTTCCTAATGTAGATGGTGTAAAGTTTTTAACCCACGATGGTGGTTGTGGTGGTGCAACTTCAGATGCTGTTACCTTGTGTAATTTATTGGCTGGTTATATTAATAATCCTAATGTAGCAGGAGCAACAGTATTAAGTTTAGGTTGCCAACATGCGCAGGCAAGTATACTTCAAGATGCCTTATCAAAAATGGCATCAGCTAACACAAAACCTGTTTATGTATTAGAGCAACAACAAAGTATTTCAGAAAAAGAATTATTAGCAGATGCCGTTAAGCACACCTTTGTAGGGTTAATGGAAGCAAATAAGATTGAAAGAAAACCAGCAAGTCTATCTAAACTAGTTATAGGTTTAGAGTGTGGCGGATCTGATGGGTTTTCAGGTATTTCGGCTAATCCAACTTTAGGTTATGTGTCCGATTTAATTGTGGGTC
Organism: Algibacter sp. AS12; assembly: GCF_046736315.1. Lineage (NCBI taxonomy): Bacteria > Pseudomonadati > Bacteroidota > Flavobacteriia > Flavobacteriales > Flavobacteriaceae > Algibacter > Algibacter sp. AS12. The sequence continues at coordinate 157,108 of NZ_CP151841.1, read as the reverse complement.
TTGGTGGTGCAACGGTACTGTCAGAATTTCCAGAATTAAATGGTGTAGAGCAGGAATTAATTAACCGTTGTACAGATTCAGAAAAAGCAAAAAAGTTTTCTCATATCATGTCAACTTACAACTCTAAGGCAGAAGCTTTAGGTGCAGCATTCTCAATGAATCCTTCACCAGGAAATATAAAAGATGGTTTAATTACCGATGCTATTAAATCTGCAGGAGCAGCTAAAAAAGGAGGCACATCGCCAGTAGAAGATGTTTTAGATTATACCGAGCAAGTTGTACAACCTGGTTTAAACTTATTATGTACACCAGGAAACGATGTGGAATCTACAACAGGATTAGCGGGCTCAGGGTGTAATGTTATTTTATTCACAACAGGATTAGGTACTCCAACCGGAAACCCAATTACACCCGTGGTAAAAGTATCTACCAATACTAAATTATTCAATAAAATGAATGATATTATTGATTTTAATACAGGTACTATTATAGAAGGAGAAAAAACTATTGAACAAGCCGGCGAAGAGTTATTGGATTTTGTAATAGAGGTTGCTAGCGGAAAGCAAACCAAAGCAAGACAACTAAAACAAGACGATTTTATTCCCTGGAAACGCGGCATGTCTTTATAACATATAAACTACAAAACTATTTAAATAACCATGACAAAATTTAGTTTAAAAAACAAAGTAGCCATAGTAACTGGAGGCGGAAGCGGTATAGGTAAAGCCATATCGTTAACCTTTGCAAAACAAGGTGCAGAAGTACATATTTTAGATTTTAATCTAGAAGCAGCACAAGACACTGTTAATGAAATTGAAGCTTTAGGCGAAAAAGCAGCAGCTCATAAATGTGATGTCGCTAATCAATCTAATGTTGAAAATATTGTAAAGTCAATATCAGATAAAGGTACTATCGATATTTTAATTAATAACGCAGGTATTGCTCATGTTGGTAATATTGAAGCTTGTGAAGAAGCAGATTTAGATCGTTTATACAACGTAAACATAAAAGGTGTTTATAATTGTATAAAGGCATGTTTACCAGCTTTAAAGAAAACCGGGAATGGTGTTATTTTAAACCTAGCATCAATAGCATCAACAGTTGGAATTAACGATCGTTTTGCATATTCCATGACTAAAGGAGCGGTTTTAACCATTACATATTCTATCGCTAAAGATTTTATTAAAGACGGTATTCGTTGTAACTGTATTGCTCCAGGTCGTGTACATACGCCTTTTGTGGATAATTTTATAAAAAATAATTACCCTGGTAAAGAGGAAGAAATGTTTGATAAATTATCGAAAACACAACCAATTGGACGTATGGGTAAACCTCAAGAAATGGCAGATTTAGTACTGTTTTTATGTTCGGATGAAGCTGGGTTTATTACAGGTTCAAACTACGCTATTGATGGTGGATTTGTAACATTAAACGGAAATTAAAAAACAAAATAAATTTAAAGACATAATAAGATGAAATTAATAAGATTTGGAGCAGTAGGAAGTGAGCAACCAGGTGTACAATTAGAAGATGGAACAATCATCGATGTATCGGCTTTTGGAACAGATTATAATGAAGAGTTTTTTGGAAACGAAGGTATTGAAAAGCTTGAAGCTTGGCTGAAAGACAATCAAAAATCTTGTCCAATAGTTGGAGATGATGTGCGTTTAGGAGTGCCTTTAACAAGACCATCTAAAATTGTTTGTGTTGGTTTAAATTATGCGCAACATGCAGCCGAAGCTGGTATGGAAATACCAAAAGAACCTGTTTTGTTTTTTAAAGCAACCTCTTCGTTAGTAGGTCCAAATGATGATGTTATTATCCCTAAAGGTGGCGATAAAACAGATTGGGAAGTAGAATTATCTATTGTTATTGGTAAAAAAGCATCTTATGTAAGTAAAGCAGATGCTTACGATCATATTGCAGGTTATGTGTTACATAACGATGTTAGCGAGCGTGCTTTTCAATTAGAGCGTTCAGGACAATGGTGTAAAGGAAAAGGATGCGATACATTTGCACCTGTAGGTCCTTTTATAGCTACTAAAGATGAAATTAAAGATCCTAATAATTTAAACCTATGGTTAAAGTTAAATGGTGAAGTGATGCAAAACAGCTCAACATCAGACTTTATTTTTAATGTTGAATATGTAGTAAGTCATATTAGCCAATTCATGACTTTATTACCAGGAGATATCATCTCTACAGGTACGCCATTTGGTGTTGGTCTAGGATTAACGCCTCCAGTATACTTAAAAGAAGGAGATGTTATGGAGTTAGGTATTGAAGGTTTAGGGGTGTCTAGACAAGTTTGTAAAGCATATACAAAATAGTTTTTTTATAAAAATTTAGAAACATGAGTCATCAATAGATGTCTCATGTTTTTATTGGCTAATATCTAATATTATTTTAATGGTTATTGATTCACATCAACATTTTTGGATTTATGATCCAGTTAGAGATAGCTGGATTGATGAGACTATGAGTGTTATTAGAAAAGATTTTCTTCCTAAAGATTTAAAACCAATTCTAAATGCTAATAATGTAGATGGTTGTATTGCCGTTCAAGCAGATCAATCAGAAAAGGAAACCGAATTTTTACTTCAAAGTGCAGAACAAAATCCTTTTATAAAAGGTGTTGTAGGTTGGGTAGATTTATGTGCAGTTAATGTTGAAGAACGATTAAGTCATTTTTCAAAAAACAAGAACCTTAAAGGCATACGTCATATTGTACAAGCCGAAAAGGACGATTTTGTTTTAGGTGAAGATTTTCAACGCGGTATTAGTAAACTAAGTACCTTTAATTTGGTTTATGATATCTTGGTGTTTCCAAGCCAATTGGAAAATGCTATTAAATTGGTAGAACAATTTCCTAATCAAAAATTTGTACTCGATCATATTGCAAAACCTCAAATTTCAGAAGGATTAAACGAAAAATGGGTGAAAAATATTAAGCAATTAGCAGCCTGTAAAAATGTAGCGTGTAAAATTTCTGGAATGGTTACCGAAACCGAAAATTTTAATTGGACACCAGATCAATTTACGCCGTTTTTAGATAGTATTTTTAATGCTTTTGGAACGGATCGTATTATGTTTGGATCCGATTGGCCTGTATGTTTATTGGCTGGCGAGTATAAAAGTATATTACAACTAATTGAAAATTATTTTATTGATTTTTCCAATGAAGACAAACAGATGATCATGGGAGGAAACGCCATAAAATATTATAATTTATAAACTAAATAACCGTAAGAATGGACTTAAATTTAAAAGGAAAAGTAATAATAGTTACAGGCGGATCTAAAGGAATAGGTTTAGGTATAGTAGAATCTTTAATTCGTGAAGAGGCTATCCCTGTAATAATTACTAGAAATAAAGCGAGTGTAGATGAGGTAATCGAAGTTTTTAATAAACAAGGTGTAAATATTACTTATGCTTTAGCAGAACTTACAGATCCAGAGCAATGTAAAAAAGCTGTAGAATCGGTAGTTGAAAAACACGGTCGTATAGACGGTCTTGTAAATAATGCAGGTGTAAACGATGGCGTAGGTTTAGAAAATGGCGATTACGAAGGATTCATGTCATCATTAAAACGTAATGTTGTTCATTATTACTTAATGGCGCATTATGCCTTACCAGAACTTAAAAAGAGTAAAGGTGCTATTGTAAATATTGGGTCTAAAACGGCCGATACCGGTCAAGGCGGTACATCTGGTTATGCAGCTTCTAATGGAGGAAGAAATGCCTTAACTAGAGAGTGGGCTGTGGAGTTATTGCCATATAGCATTCGTGTAAATGCTTTAATTGTTGCAGAATGTTACACACCATTATACGAAAAATGGATTAGTACGTTTCCGGATAAAGAAGAAAAGTTAGCAGCCATTACAAAGAATATTCCTTTGGAAAATAGAATGACTTCTGCTGAAGAAATTGGAGATACCGTAGCTTTTTTACTATCTAGTAAATCGAGCCATACAACAGGGCAGTTATTGTATGTGGATGGCGGTTACACACATTTAGATCGTTCCATTTAACAATCAAAAAAAATAATTCAAACTAATACTAAACCAACAAAATATAATGAGTAATATAACAAAAACACCTGTTGTTTCTAAAAAAGTACTGGTGCCATTTATCTTGGTAACTTCTTTATTTGCATTGTGGGGATTTGCTAATGCGGTTACAGACCCTATGGTAAATGCCTTTAAAAAAGTATTAGAATTATCAAATGTACAAGCCTCGTGGGTGCAAATGGCGTTTTACGGTGGTTATTTCTGTATGGCTTTACCGGCGGCTATGTTTATGAGAAAGTATTCTTATAAAGTTGGCGTTTTAATTGGTTTAGGCTTATATGCTGGTGGTGCTTTATTATTCTATCCGGCAGCTATTACCGAGCAATTTTGGTTTTTCTGTTTAGGCTTATATGTTTTAACGTTTGGTTTAGCATTTCTTGAAACCGCAGCAAACCCATACATTTTAGCAATGGGCGCAAAAGAAACAGCTACACAACGTTTAAACCTAGCGCAGTCTGTTAATCCTGTTGGTTTAATTGCAGGGTTGTTGGTGGCTAAATATTTTGTTTACGATAAGTTACAGTCGGATGATATTGCAGACTTTAGCGCTTTAGATGACGCTAAAAGAGCTATGATTAAAGTAGCAGATTTAGCCGTTATTAGAGATCCTTATGTGGTTCTTGGACTAGTTATCCTAGCTGTTTTTGTATTGTTTTTGGTTAATAAAATGCCACAATCTAAAGAGGAAGGTGTTATGCCAAGTTTAGGCGATACCTTTGGTACGTTGCTAGGAAACAGCAAGTACGTTTTAGGTGTTGTAGCTCAAATATTATATGTGGGTGCTCAAATTATGACCTGGACTTATATTTATCAATATGCAGAAGCTATCGATTTAGCTAACGCCGATGTTGTTGGATATGAGAAAATTGATGTATTCGCATACCAATTTATAGCATTCGTATTATTTACCGTTGGACGTATTGTAGGAACTGCCATGTTGCGTTTTATGAGTTCTGGTAAACTATTAATGTTTTTCGCAATTTTAGCAGGTGCTTGTGTGGCTAGTGCTATGTTTATTGAAGGTATAGTAGGTTTATATAGCGTTGTTGCTATCTCATTTTGTATGTCTTTAATGTTCCCTACTATTTACGGTATTGCTTTAGGCGATTTAACCGAAGAACAATCTAAAGTGGGTTCTGCAGGATTAGTAATGGCCATTGTTGGTGGCGCACTTTTACCTATGTTGCAAGGAATGATTATTGACGCTGGAGGTAGTGGTGTAGCAGATACTAAAATAATGGGTGTAGCCGAGGTTAATTTCTCATTTGTATTACCATTAATATGCTTTGCTTACATAGCGTGGTACGGATTTCATGTATTTAGTAAACATGAAGAAAAAGCCGTTTAAAAATTAAAAATAGTATTATGAAAAAGTATTGTTTTGCTTTAGATTTAGTGGATGACCCTAAATTAATAGCCGAGTACAAGGCATACCATGAAAGTATTTGGCCAGAAATAACAAAGAGTATTTTAGATTCAGGTATCGAAAATCTTGAAATTTACTGTATTGGTAATCGTCTGTTCATGATAATGGAAGTTAATAAGGAATTTTCATTTGAAAAGAAAAGTAACATGGACGCAAATAATCCTAAAGTACAAGAATGGGAAAATTTAATGTGGAAGTATCAAAAAGCGCTTCCAACAGCTAAAAAAGGTGAAAAATGGGTGCTAATGGAAAGAATATATCAATTAAAAGCATAACATTTTTGAGCTGATTTTGTCTGATTAAAATTGTGCTTGATAGAAAATAGAACTAACTATAATAACTATAAACTCATGAAATTAACAATAAACCCTAAATATCCATCGGTTACGGATTTGAGAAAAAGAGCCATGGTTAAAATGCCAAAGTTTGCTTTTGAGTATTTGGATGGAGGTTGTAATGAGGACATTAATTTAGATAAAAACCGGTCTGATATTCAGAAAATTGAATTGATGCCACAATATTTATCGAAGTTTGATAAATCGAATTTAAAAACCGAATTGTTTGGGCATACCTATGATGCACCTTTTGGAATTGCTCCAGTTGGTTTACAAGGTTTAATGTGGCCAAATGCACCAGAAATTTTGGCAAAAGCAGCCGTGGAGCATAATGTACCGTTTATTTTAAGTACGGTAACAACCTCTAGTATTGAGCGTATTGCAGAAATTACTGAAGGTAAATCTTGGTTTCAATTATACCATCCAGCCGAAGAGAAAGTAAAAAGAGATTTACTAGATCGATCTGCAGCAGCAGGAACAGATGTGTTGGTTATTTTAGCCGATGTGCCTACTTTTGGATACAGACCAAGAGATGTTAGAAATGGATTGGCTATGCCACCAACAATGAGTGTTAAAAATATTCTTGAAGTCTTTAAAAAGCCAGATTGGGCTATTCAAACCTTAATTCATGGGCAACCAGCGTTTAAAACTTTAGAGCCTTATATGCCAAAAGGATTAAACCTGAAGAAATTAGGGGAATTCATGGATGTTACATTTTCAGGCCGTCTTAATACCGATAGAATTACGTCTATTAGAGACCAATGGAAAGGGAAATTAGTTATTAAAGGTGTTGTAAGTGAACAAGATACTCAAAAGGCTATTGAGCTAGGTGTTGATGGTTTAATTGTATCAAATCATGGTGGTCGCCAATTAGATGCAGGGCAATCTACTATTGTGCCAATGACACACTTGGCTAAAAAGTATAAAGGTCAAATTAAAATTATGGTAGATTCTGGTCTGCGTGGCGGTCCAGATATAGCACGTGCTATGGCTAGTGGTGCTGAATTTACGTTTATGGGTCGTACGTTTATGTATGGCGTTGGAGCTTTGGGGAAACAAGGTGGCGATCATACCATTTCCTTAATGAAAAGAGAGTTTCAGCAGGTTATGGAGCAAGTATGTTGCGAAAAGGTAGAGGACTTACCAAATCATTTAATTTAAAGATTTAAGGTATTAAAAGCATAAGCAGTTGTTATATTAGCTTATGTCTAGTATTAAATATGAGAAACCCAAGGCTAAATGTCTTGGGTTTCTCTTTTATATAAATATTAATTTTTAAATTGGGTAATAATTACCCGATTGAGTAAATAGGTCTCAAAATAAGATTTGTATTAAATTTTTATTTATTCGTTAAGTGGCTGAAATCGGGAGGTCAATTAATAAATAGAAATGTGCTTCAAATTGGGCATAAGCTTTGAATTTATGTACATCTGTGTTTTGTAAAATGGTATAATCACTTTAAAATAAAATTTTCAGAAAGCAACAATGAGTAAAAGAAAGGCAATTGTAGAAAAGGCAAATCGGAATTTTAGAATCACAAAATATGTAGTTTATAAGGAAACAGCTCTTGATGTTCGCGAGCAATTTTGGTCCTTTTTAGGGGCGTTTATTGGCATAGGTTTTATTGCTTTTATTCAATCCCAGCAGTTTAACAGGTTAGAAAATATACTTTTAATTGGTTCTTTTGGTGCCACTAGTGTATTGGTGTTTGGAGCCATACAGAGTCCGCTAGCGCAACCTCGAAATCTTATTGGAGGTCAAGTAATATCGGCAATAATAGGTGTAACTGTCTATAAATATTTGCCTAATGTAATTTGGTTATCGGCACCATTGGCAGTAGCTTTATCTATTGTAGTAATGCAAGTAACCCGTACCTTACATCCTCCTGGTGGTGCAACGGCGCTTATTGCTGTTATAGGTACAGAAAAAATAACAGCTTTGGGGTATTTATATGTATTAACCCCAGTTTTAAGCGGAACAATAATATTATTTGTTGTAGCACTTATTTTTAATAATTTAACACAATATAGAAGTTACCCAACAAACAGCAGGCTAACACGAGTTTTTAGAACTAAAAAAAGAAATGAGTAAAGAAACTGAAGAGGCATTAAAAGAGCGTATAAAGGAGTTAACATGCCTTTACGAAATATCGTCAATCATAGAAGGTGCAGAACTCGAATCGATTGAAAATGTTTTAAAGGCGTTCGCTTTTAGTTTAAAAAAAGCCTTTTTATATCCGGATGCTACCGATATATTAGTGGGTAATGGCGAATTAGTAATTTGCACCAATGCGCTTACAGAAGGGCGTCCTAAAATTGAATCTAATATTCGAGTTTTTAACGAGCCAAAAGGTAAAATTATAGCAAGTTTAAATGGAGCCAATTTAACCCAGGATGATTTTTTAAAAGAAGAACAGCAATTACTAGATAACGTAGCATTAAAGGTTGGTAATTTACTAGAGCGTATTGAAATTCAAAAAAGCGAAACTTCTTTAAAAAGGCAAATGGAACATGCCGATCGTTTAAGTATTTTGGGTGAAATTACAGCAGGAATTGCTCATGAGCTTAATACGCCTTTAGCTAACATATTAGGGTTTGCAGAGTTATTGAAATCGGATTTGGAAGGCGATAAAAAAGTAGCTTCAGATTTAAATAAGATTATAGATAATGCTATTTTTTCAAGAGAAGTTTTAAAAAAACTATTGTTCTTTTCTTGTAAGATGCCTCAAGAAAAGAAGCAGGTTAACTTGGTTCCAAATATAAAAAGTGCTATTAATTTGCTGGATGCTACTTTCAGAAAGGAGAATATTAAATATGCTATTAAAATTAGTGAGGAAGAATTATGGCTAAAAGCAGATCCTATTCAACTTACTCAAATAATTTTTAACTTGTTAATTAACGCTATTTATTTTTCACCAAAAGAAGGTGTAGTTACTATTGAAGCATTTCAGAAAAAGACAAATGTTGTATTAAAAATCTCTGATGAAGGCAAAGGACTCACACCAGATGATTTAGAGAAAATATTTCAACCCTTTTTTACTACAAAACCTATGGAGGATGGCTCCGGACTAGGTTTAAGCGTTGTGCATGGTATTGTTGCATCGCACAAAGGATCTATTGTAGCAGGAAATAATCGAGACAAAGGCGCTGTGTTTACGGTGACTTTACCAAAAATGTAAAATATGCAATTACGTAAAGAAAACATACTTATTGTAGATGATGATATCGATATTTTAGAATTATTACAACGTCATTTACAATCCTGGAATTATCATTCTTATAAAGCGGTTTCGGTAAAAGAGGCGGTTACTATTTTACGCGATACTAAAATAGATTTACTTATTACCGATTTAAAAATGCCCGAAATTGATGGGTTTGAGCTAATAAAATTTGTTTCAGAACATTATCCTAAATTACCAAAATTGGTGGTTACAGGCTATCCATCGGTTCAAGATTCCCTTTCGGCTATTAAATCTGGAGCGGTCGATTATCTAACAAAACCATTCACCAAAAACGAATTAAAAGAAGCTATAGATAATTCCATGTCTATCACGGAAGAAAAACGTGATAAAACCATTGTGCTTTCCGAAGAAAAAAACAAAGCATACGGCGAAATTATTGGTAATTCAGAAAAAATTAATGATGTCATTCAAATTATTGAACGCATTAAAGATAATAAAGCCACAGTATTAATTAAAGGAGAAAGTGGCACGGGTAAAGAGCTTGTGGCTCGGGCTATTCACTATCAAGGTAAATTTGCTAGAGCTCCTTTTATTACTGTAAACTGTGGTGCAATACCTGAAAATTTACTTGAGGCCGAATTATTTGGCTATTTAAAAGGGGCGTTTACAGGGGCAGATACTAATAGAAATGGATTTTTTCAGGCAGCCAATGGCGGAACTATTTTTTTAGATGAAATAGGAAATGCATCCTTGGCAGTACAAGCCAGACTTTTACGTGTTTTACAAGAAAAAGAGGTGGTTAAAGTAGGTGCCCAAAAGGCAGAAAAAATTGATGTTAGAATTATTGCCGCAACAAATAGCGACTTGCGAGAAATGATAGGTAACCAAACCTTTAGAGACGATTTGTTTTATAGGCTAACCGTTATAGAGATTGATATTGCAGCCTTAAAAGAGCGTAAGGACGACATACCTTTGCTAGTAGATAAGTTCTTGTTTAAATACGGCGTAGAATATAAAGACCGATTTATTAAAATAACTCCTGAAGCTTTAGATGTTTTAAAACGTTATAACTGGCCTGGGAACATTAGGGAATTAGAAAACATAATACAGCGTGCCGTAATTATGTGCGATAAGGTTATTGGTGTCGAGCATTTACCCGAGCATATTAAATATACCTTAGAGTTTTCAGACGACACTTTGCAGCCTCTAAAGGTTATTGAAAAAAAATATATAGAAAAAGTGCTTCGTGCCTCCGGTAATAATAAAACTAAGGCAGCAAAAATTCTTCAAATAGATAGAAAAACGCTTCGGCAAAAACTAACTAACTAACTAACTAACTAACTGGTTTAATGGTGGTACATTTTTCTTCAATCGGGAAATTTTGTACCACCATTACTTTTTAAGCTATTTAGTTTAACATCTTGTAAACCCTTTTAAATAAAGGGTTTCTTTGTTTTTAAACGCGTTTAATTTGTTTTTGGGTACATCTTTTGCCTTTGGTATTAGGAGTTTGGTTAGTGTAAAAGTGATTTTAATAAAATAGTTAAAGATCACTTTAAACTATCCAAAAGTTAATTAAAGTTTAATTTTAAAAACAAGTTATTTATGAGAAAGTATGTTTTAGCAACAGTTATTGGTTTAGGTGTTTTAACTATGAATGCCCAAGATGTTAATAGTAATTCTGTAGCCGTAGAAAAAGGAGATGTAATTGAAATTGGTAACCCTTCAACATCAGAGTACAAACACATTAAATTTCCACGAGCTAATTTTATAATTAAAAGAGGCGGAATAGCCAATTATAAAGGTGCTTTAGGTGAAGAGGTCGTTGTAACTAACGTAGGCGATACCAAAAATGGAGTAACTAAAATAGATGTAAAACGTAAAGACGGTAAACGCTTTTTTAATACAGTAAATACTGTTACAATTAATTTTGAAAAGGCTTTAGCTGCAAACGAAATTAAATTATAATTCATTAAAAGGATTTAGCTCTAAAACCCATTAAAAATTGTGTTTTTGGGCACTTTTACTTAATAAGTGTTTGTTTAATAATATTTTATAAAGATGAGATACGGCAGTTTAATACTAGAAAAAAAGGAGTTTGTTTACGTAAAACAGATTCTTAATATCACTGGGTATTCATGCGATTTTGAAACAAAAAAATCATTACGAAAACTTAGTGAAGAACTTAAGGAAGCACATATTATTGATAATGCCGAAATGCCTAAAGATGTTATTCGCTTAAACAGTAAGGTTACATTGATTTTTGATAATGGCTTGGAAAAAACATTTCAGGTTGTGGCTCCAAAAAATAAAGATGTAGGTAAAAATAAAATATCTGTTTTGGCAACCATGGGAGCAGCCTTACTTGGCTATTCGGAAGGGGATACCATTTTATGGGATTTTCCTACTGGTAAGCAGCAACTAAAAATAGTAAAAGTAGAGCAAGAAGAGACTTTTAAAGATTTAAATCCAGTTATCTAAAACCTGTATTATGAAAATTGATAGAGAAAAAATATTTAAAGATGATTCTGATGTGGATATAGCACATAAAATCAATACTATGGAATTGGATAACTGGATTAATCATTTAACCTACATAGAAAAGGAGCTTACTAATCTTATTGGAATATATGGCATCCGGTTAAACGAAAAATTAGATGGCGACCGTATTTTAAACCGATTAGTTAAAAAGCAAGAAGAAAATAAAACGCTACTTAATGCGCTAAACGGATATGCCATGAAGCGTACTAAAATAATAGAGTGCGATGATATGCAATGCGATATGGTATACATTACAGAACACGAAAGTTACCGCCGTAGTTATCTCTATCATTTAGATAAATACAGAAGGGTGAAAGATGAATTTTTTAAAGAAGTACACGACGAGTTTTCACTTTTAAAGCCAATTTAAGGCCAAATTTTGAGCTCCGTTTTATTACATAAAATAGATAATCAAAGGCGACTTTGTATCCAAAAAGATTTAAAAGAATTAAATCTATGGATGTATACATTAGAGGAATTTAATAACGAACTAGATAGTTGCCACATTTTAGAAAAGCAGCTTATACATAATGCTTCGGTGTCTAATTTAATTAAAGCACTACGGCGAAAAAATGTTTTAAGCATGGCTTTATTCTGTAAATACAATCAGGAATTAAAAGACGAATGGGAATATGGAAAAACGGACTATGATGTAGCTCGTGCTAAAGTGCATGAAAAGAAACGTGAGCGGTATATGCTCTTAATAGAGGAGTACAGCGCGTTTAAAAAACACATTTATAAATTGTTGATGCGATATCAACGTAAATAATATAAAGCCATGAAAAAGATTTTAATTCCAACAGATTTTTCGCAAAATAGTTATCAAGCCATTGATTATACTATGAAGCTCTTTAAAAATGAAACATGTGCTTTTTATTTTCTAAACACCTATTCTTACGATTCTCATGGTTTAAATGCTATTGAAATGCTTCAGGCAGAAGATGATTGGTTTGACAAACCTAAAGAAGAATCCTTACAGCATTTAGGTGAGTTGTTAGAACGGTTTACAGGCGACAAGGGTAACATAAAACATAGCTATCATGTTATTTCTGAGTATGCTAGTTTGGTTGAAGGCATTGAAAAACAAGTTAAAGAAATTGGTGTAGATTTAATTATGCTTAAGGGTGAGGTTGTAGTTAGTAAACAAGTTAAAGTAATAATTGATAAAGTAAGAGCATGCCCCATATTAATAGTGCCATCGGCGGCATCAATTCATAAAAAATTAAATTTAACCATAACGTCAACTTTTAAACAAGTTTTAAGAACGGCAGAGGTAGATGCGTTTTTAAATATTTTAAGCAACACCAATTGCGGTATAAATATTTTGGTTTTAGATGAAGAAGAAAGCATAACGGCTGAAGTGAAAAACAACTTAAAATTGTTTGTTAGTCACTTAGAGAAATTCCCTAACAGCTCAGTTCAAGTGGAGTATATGAAAGCCTCTAGGAGTATAAAGGATTATGCCATAACACACCTTAATAGTATTATGTGCATAACAGATAAAAAACCTGGTTTACTACGTAAAATTGGGTTAACACAATCTAAGGCTATTTCGGTTTTAGAGAAAATAAGTAAAAATCCTGTTTTAGCCATTCACCAATAATCCAAATATGAGGTATTGGTATTTATAGGATTGAATAAATTTAGTTAATTTTTTTTAGTTGTATTGAAACTTGATTCTTATGTTATGTTTCAAGAAAGCACCCAAGAGGTTGAGTCTTGGGTGTTTCATTTTTTATAACCCTAGATAAAGTGGCTCCTAATTGTGGCTTAGCGATTTAGGTATGTCGTAGTAATTAGCTATAAAATTCTCTGTTTTAGTGTTAGTTTAAAGTCTATTTAGAGACTATTGTTTCCAAATTGAATCGAAAAGAAGTGTAAACAATGTTACAATTGGTACATTTACAATTTGTAATTTTATGGTTTTGAAGTAAAATTCAATTCTAAAGTTAAATAATGATAAATTAAATAATGAGGAACCTATTTTTATTTTTCGCACTGTTAACTGTCTTTGTAGGGCGTTCGCAAGTTTTAGAACCAGTAAAATGGTCAACTTCGGTCGAAAAAATAGCAGATACAGAATATGTGTTAATATCAAAAGCAACAATAGATTCTGGTTGGCATTTGTATTCGCAAAACGTACCACAAGATGGTCCGATACCTACAACATTTACTTTTGATGATAGCGAAGGGCAAATTCAGTTAGTAGGTAATACCTCAGAAGGAAAAGGGCATACCGTTAACGATCCTGTTTTCGAAATGACTATCAAGTTTTTTGAAAACACGGCAATCTTCAAACAAAAAATTAATGTAAAGGGAGATGTTTCAACAGTGCAAGCATTTGTGGAGTTTATGGTTTGTGATGATGCACGTTGTTTACCACCAACCGAAGTCGATTTAGAATTTAAGCTTTCCGAAGCTACCGCAGCAACAGATACTAATATAGCCGCTACTACCGAAAAGGTACAAAAAGAGGTGTCTCAAGCAATCGATTCTAGTTCAGAAAAGGGCATTTGGTCTATCTTTTTTATTGCGTTTCTTTCCGGGTTTGCAGCCTTATTAACACCATGTGTTTTTCCAATGATTCCAATGACGGTTAGCTTTTTTACAAAGCAAAGTAAAAATAAAGCAGTAGGCATTAGAAACGCCATTATTTATGGTATTTCAATTATTGCAATTTATGTTTTGTTAGGTATATTGGTCAGTTTAATTTTTGGTGCCGATGCACTAAATGCCTTATCAACCAACGTGTGGTTTAATATTATTTTCTTTGTTTTATTAATAATATTTGCTGTGTCATTTTTAGGAGCCTTCGAAATTATGTTACCAAATTCTTGGGCTAATAAAGTGGATTCTCAAGCAGATAGAGGAGGCTTAATTGGCATCTTTTTTATGGCGTTGGCGTTAGCTATAGTATCTTTTTCGTGTACGGGACCAATTGTAGGTACTTTGCTGGTTGAAGCTGCTTCTGGAGGAAGTCAAATAGGACCAATTGTAGGTATGCTTGGTTTTTCGTTAGCTATAGCCTTACCATTTGCCTTATTTGCAGCCTTTCCGGGTTGGTTAAATTCGTTACCAAAATCTGGTGGTTGGTTAAATACAGTAAAAGTTGTTTTAGGATTTTTGGAGTTAGCCTTAGCATTTAAATTTTTATCGAATGCCGATTTAGTTTTACAATTACATTGGTTAGAGCGCGAAGTGTTTATAGCCATTTGGATTGCCATATTTGGAGCTTTGGCCTTTTACCTTTTTGGTAAAATACAGCTACCTCACGATTCGCCATTATCACATATTTCGGTAGGGCGTTTAAGTTTAGGGCTTATTGTTTTAGCATTTACTATTTATATGATTCCTGGGCTTTGGGGCGCGCCACTTAATTTAATAAGTGCATTTCCACCACCGCAGCATTATAGCGAGTCGCCTTACGGTGTTGGTGTGGCGTCTGCCGGTGCTCATGGCGATATTCCTGATGGCGCTCACCTTATGCCACCACATAATATTTTAGCATTTAACGATTACGATAAAGGTTTGGCTTATGCTAAAAAAGTAGGAAAGCCAGTTATGATTGATTTTACCGGTCATGCTTGTGTAAATTGCAGAAAAATGGAACAAAATGTTTGGGTAAAACCTAATATTCTAAAAAAGTTGAAAAACGATGTGGTTCTTATTTCGCTATATGTAGATGATAAGAGAAAGTTGGATGCAGATGATGTTGTGGAGTCTAAACTAAAACCAGGAAAAAAACTAAAATATATTGGTCAGAAATGGAGTGAATTACAAACCATTAAATACAAAACGAATTCGCAACCATTTTATGTGTTAATGGATCATTCTGAAAATAATTTAATAGATCCTGTAGCGTATACGCCAGATGCTGAGGTGTATAATAAATGGCTAGAAACAGGTATTTCTAACTTTAAAAAGTAGAATGATTTAGTTTTGTAGTTTTAAATCCGTTCTTTAGTAATCAAATAAACCTAAATTTATAGCTATGGAAATTTATGAGCTTGTAACAGTAACCGATAAAATTCTTAATGCCTTTAAAAGCTTAATACCACAACTTTCTTCAAGTTGCGTTTTACCAGAAAAAGAAGATTTAGAGGCTATTATTAAATCTGAAAATACGGTGCTTTTTGTGGCCGAAGAGGAGGATAAAATATTAGGTACATTAACCTTAGTATTTACTAAAATTCCAACAGGAAATAAGGTTTGGATTGAAGATGTTGTTGTAGATGGTGCAGCAAGAGGTAAAGGTGTTGGTAAGGCATTAACCGAATTTGCTATAGATTATACGTTTGATAAAAATATAAATAGTGTTAATTTAACATCTAGTCCAGAGCGTGTAGCAGCCAATAAGTTATACCAAAAAATAGGTTTTGTAAAAAGAGAAACCAATGTGTACAGATTAACAAAGAGTTAGTTTTAAAAACCAATGTTGTTGTGGTAAACTATGTTTTATAACAGCACTAAGTCTTGGTTCTTAATTCTAAAAGCGAAGTGATCTTTGTTCTAATTAGACTATTGTTTTAAACTTTTCTCAAGCGCTTTTAGCTCGACTCCCAATTCATTAAACATACCTAAAATACTGCTTATTTTTAATTCTTCTTCGGTGTATTCTTGTGTATTAATGCTACAAGTAAACTCCCAAAGTTCTAGAACTTCATCAATAGGTACGCTATAGCCGTTATAGGTTTTATTGTCTGATATTAAAAATAACTCACCGTTAAAGTCAATATTATTCATAACACGCTTATAAACCATACCATCATTTAAAGTAATAAGCACATAGGTTTTTCCGCTTTGTATTTCACTTCTGTTTTCAACAAAACGACCAATAACAAACGAGCCATCTTTCATGGGTAACATAGAGTCGCCTTTAATAGGAAATGCACGGTGTTTTCCTGTAGGTAAGAAGGGCAATTTTATTTTTTGAAGTTGTTCAATATACTCAGGGTCATCATAACCTGATAAATATCCCGCCGATGCTTTTACAGGAACAACTTCTATTAGGTTTTCATTGTCGCTATCAACAGCTATCGGGAATAAAACACGCTGGTTATTTAATTCTATAAACGAAAAATCTTTGGCTTTAGTTAAATCATTTCTTAGTAAAATATCAATAGGTATTTTAAAATAATCGGATAGTTTAATTAGAAATTCTATAGTTGGTGCCGAACGACTTTCTTCGTAAGAGCCTATGCGCGAACGACTAACCTTTAACTCTTCCGAAAGGCCTTCTTGAGATAGCTTTTTAAGCCCTCTTAAATGTTTAATGTTTTTTGATATAAAACTCATAATACTACAAATGTAAGCAATAATTACTTAAATATGTAGTTAATTTTGTGGTGTGAAAAAAAATATTTTACATCTGGATTTAGACACCTTTTTTGTGTCATGCGAACGCCTAATTGATAGCCGGTTACAAAAGCGTCCATTATTAGTTGGTGGTACAGGCGATAGAGGCGTGGTGGCAGCATGCAGTTACGAAACTAGGCGTTTTGGTGTGCATTCTGGTATGCCTATGCGTATGGCAAAACGTTTGTGTCCGGAGGCGGTTGTAATACGAGGCAATTCATCAATTTATACA
The DNA here is from genome assembly GCF_046736315.1 of Algibacter sp. AS12. NCBI lineage: Bacteria > Pseudomonadati > Bacteroidota > Flavobacteriia > Flavobacteriales > Flavobacteriaceae > Algibacter > Algibacter sp. AS12. The sequence continues at coordinate 139,968 of NZ_CP151841.1, read as the reverse complement.
AAGCATTCGCATTTGGTTACAGAGATAATCAAAGAAAAAGCACCTGTTTTTGAAAAAGCCAGTATCGATGAGTTTTATGCAGATTTAAGTGGTATGGATAAGTTTTTTGGTAGTTACAAATATGCTTCAGAATTAAGACACACCATTATAAAGGAAACAGGCTTGCCTATTTCCTTTGGTTTATCGGCTAATAAAATAGTTTCGAAAGTAGCTACAGGAGAAGCTAAACCCAACAATCAATTACGAATAGACCATGGTTTTGAGAAATCGTTTTTAGCACCATTATCCATAAAAAAAATACCATCGGTAGGCGATAAAACGTATCAAATTCTGCGAAACTTGGGTATTGATAAAGTGCGTGTTATACAGCAAATGCCTGTAGAGATGTTACGCAGTGTATTAGGTGTAAATGGTGTTACCATCTGGAAACGCGCTCATGGTATTGATAACCCACCTTTAATTCCTTACCATGAACGAAAATCGATATCTATAGAGCGCACTTTTACTAAAGATACTATTGATATGGTTAAGCTACGCACCACCATTTTTGCTATGGCCGAAAACCTAGCATACCAATTACGACAAGGCAATAAGTTGGCTGCATGTATTAGTGTTAAAATTAGATATTCAGATTTTAACACCTATTCTAAGCAGGTTAATATCCCTTACACCAGTGCCGACCATGTTATTATTCCTAGAGTGTTGGAGTTGTTTAATAAACTATACCAACGGCGTTTGTTAATTCGTCTTGTTGGCGTAAAAATTAGCAATTTGGTTAGTGGCAATTACCAAATTAATTTATTTGATGATACCGAAGAAATGCTGAATCTTTATAATGCTCTAGATACTATTCGTAGTCGTTATGGAGCGTTAAGTATTCAAAAAGCAGCATCTATTGGTGCTAAGTCGGTGGCAAGCTCTCAAAATCCATTTAATGGCGATCCGCCTATAATATTAGCACACCGTAAACAATAATGTATATTAATTGTCATTCATATTATTCGTTGCGATATGGTACGTTTTCTGAAGTCGATTTATTAATGCTCGCTAAAGAAAATGGTGTAACTACATTGGCATTAACTGATATTAATAACACATCGGCATGCTTAAATTTTATTAGACAATCTCAAGCGTTTAATATAAAACCTGTAATTGGTATCGATTTTAGAAATGGCGCTAAGCAATTGTATGTAGGTTTAGCTAGTACTAATTTAGGGTTTCAAGAATTAAATAGCTTTTTGTCGGGGTACGAGCATACTAAAACAGCACTGCCAGAACTAGCTCCTGTTTTAAAGGATACTTATATTATTTATCCTTTGGAGCGTGTTATGCAACTAGAAAAAGAAGTGTTTCAGGATAATGAGTTTATTGGTGTTTCGGTGGCCGAACTTAAAAAATTACCGTTTTCAAATTATAAGTCGTATACCAATAAATTAGTCATTCAGCAGCAAGTTACCATAAGAAATAAACGCGATTTTAATGCGCATCGTTTATTGCGTGCCATAGATAATAATACGCTTTTAAGTAAGCTGCAAAAAACTGAAGAGTGTGGAGAACACGATGTTATGTTTAGTGCAGATAATTTACGAAACCTATATGCCGAATATCCAAATATCATTTTAAACACAGAAAAACTATTAGATAGTTGCCATATTAATTTTGCCTTTGGAAAAGATCGAGTATCTCAAAACCAAAGTATATATCTTAATTCAAAAGAGGAAGATTATCAGTTTTTAGTGAAACTCTGTAACGATAATTTGCATAAACGCTATAGTAAACCAGATGCTAAGGTAAAAACCAGGTTAGAAACAGAATTAAAAACGATAAGACAAATGGATTTTGTGTCTTACTTTTTAATTAATTACGATATTGTTAGCTACTCAAAAAGTAAAGGCTACGTGCATGTAGGGCGAGGTAGTGGTGCGAATAGTATTGTAGCTTATATTATAGGAATAACTGATGTCGACCCCATAGAATTAGACTTATATTTTGAGCGGTTTATTAACCCATTTAGAGCATCGCCACCAGATTTTGATATTGATTTTTCTTGGAAAGAGCGTGAAGATGTTACCAATTATATTTTTAAACGATTTATAAACGTATCGCTATTAGCAACCTATAACACCTTTAAATATAGAGCGGTAGTTAGAGAGTTAGGAAAAGTATTTGGGTTGCCAAAAGAAGAAATTGATAAGCTAAGTGCAGATAAATATGGGCAGAATAAATTAGATGAAATTTCGCAACTTGTTTTAAAATACGGCGATTTAATAAAAGGGTTTCCCAATCATTTAAGTGTGCACTCCTGTGGTGTGTTAATTTTAGATAAACCCATACATTATTATTCGGCTACCAATTTGCCACCAAAAGGTTTTCCAACGGTACAGTTTGATATGATTATAGCCGAAGATGTTGGCGTTTTTAAGTTCGATATTTTAGGACAACGTGGTTTGGCAAAAATAAAAGACACCATAGATATTGTAAAATATAACAGACCCGAATTACCACCCATAGATATTACCCAGGTTGAAAAATTTAAAAACGACCCCAATATCAACGCGCTTTTAAAACAAGGTAAAGCCATTGGCGCGTATTATGTAGAATCTCCAGCAATGCGAGGTTTAATGCAAAAACTACAAACCCAAGATTATATTGGTTTGGTGGCGGCTAGCTCTATAATACGACCAGGTGTTTCTGGTTCGGGCATGAAAAAGGAGTTTATTATTAGGCAACGTTATCCTGAAAAACGCAAAGAAGCAAACCCCATACTTTTAGAAATTATGCCTGAAACCTATGGTATTATGGTGTATCAAGAAGATGTGCTAAAAGTAGCCAATAAATTTGCTGGTTTAGATTTGGGTGAAGCCGATGTATTAAGGCGTGGTATGAGTGGTAAATTTAGGTCGAGAGCAGAATTTACAGCCGTAGAAGAAAAATTTATTAATAATTGTAAAGCTAGAGGTTATCCAGATGCGCTTACCTTCGAGGTTTGGAACCAAATAAAAAGTTTTGCGGGTTATGCTTTTGCTAAAGGGCATTCGGCATCTTACGCGGTTGAAAGTTACCAAAGTTTATACCTTAAATGTTATTTTCCTTTAGAGTTTATGGTGGCTGTTTTAAATAATGGAGGCGGCTTTTATAGTCCCGAACATTATATACACGAAGCAAGAATGTGTGGCGGTATTATTGAAGCACCTTGCGTTAATAGCAGTGAGCATCCTAATACCATAAGTGGCAAAACTATTTATTTAGGTTTTGGCTACTTAAAAAGCTTAGAAATTCTCACTATAAAACGGTTGTTAACAGAACGGCAATTTAATGGTGGTTTTAAATCGTTAGACGATTTTATAGATAGAGTATCTATTAGCATCGAGCAGTTGACTATACTTATTAGAATTGATGCCTTTAGGTTTACAAAACAACCTAAAACCGAATTGTTATGGCAGGCTATTTTTAAATTAAATGCCCATAAAGCTAAAACAACACAATCAAAATTATTTAAGCCAAAGCATAAACAGTTTAATTTACCAAGTTTAAAAACGACATGGATTGAAGATACTTATGATCAAATGGAACTACTCGGTTTTCCGCTTTGTAATTATTTCGATTTAGTAAGCGATGCTTTTTATGATCATATTAAAGCCAAAACCATGAATCTATACGTTAATAAAATAGTATTGCTATATGGTGTACTTGTAAACACAAGGTTTCATAAAGGATCCAACGGCAAACGTATGCGCTTTTGTACGTTTGTAGACCAAGAAGGTCATTATTTCGATACCGTACATTTTCATAATGTAGTAGAAAAATATCCTATAAACGGTTTGGGTGTGTACGCCTGTTGCGGTAAAATATCAGAAGAGTTTGGTTTTTGTAGTGTAGATATTCAATGGACAAAAAAACTATCGTTGTTACCAGATCCTAGAGGTGAGACTTAAAAAAAAGACTTATTGCATCAGTCGTTTCCTTAGCACGCGCCAAACATCTGCATTATCTTGTTGTGGTATTAAATAAGCTTCAAGTTCTGTTTCGTTGGTTATTTGTGCTGTGTTTTCAACAAAGCCGTAGCCTAAATACACACCATTTTTAATAAGTACAAAGGCATCTTCCTCTGGATGGCGTCCTTTTTCTTTAATCAATTTGTTTTGAGACGTTTCTATAGCGTGTTGTATCGCGTTTTTTACACGTTGGTTGTATGTGTTAACAGGTTCGTTATCAAAACAAATACCTTTACATGTTTTAATTGCAAAATGCGAGCATTGGCTAACACCTTCTTGTAAGTGGCAGTATTTAGGGCATAACTCAAACTGCATGCATAAACGCTCTAAAAACTGTCTACACTCGGTAATATTGTAAAAAATAAGCAAAGGATTAGGTGTTGCTTTTAAGGTATTGTATGCTAAATGGGTAATGCCTTTGCGGTCCTCAAAACTAAAAACAGCGTAGGCTTTAGGTTTTCTTTTCGAGGCTTGGTTGTACTCGGGGTAGTAGTGTTTAATTGCGGCGTCTTCCATTAAAAGAGCAATAAGTTCGCTACCAGATAATTCAAAATCTATATCGGCAGTTTCTCGGCAAAGGTTTAATTCTTTTTCCGATTTGTTATAAAAATGCCCCAACACACGCTTTTTTAAATCTTTAGCTTTACCAACATAAATAACTTTCCCTTTTTTGTTCTTAAAATAATAAATACCAGGGCTGTTTGGTATAGCGTTAAACACGGCGTTTGGTAAATGTGGAGGTAAAGTCCCTTCTTTAGACGATTTTTTTAGAAAACTATCAAAAACGGTTTCGGCATTTTCAGCTTTTAGTAGCATTTCAAAAAGGATAACGGTAGCTTCGGCATCACCACGAGCACGGTGCCTGCCATTAATATTTATACCCAAATCCGTACAAATTTTGCCTAAGCTATACGATTTATGTCCCGGAATCAACTTCCGAGAAAGCCTAACTGTACACAGTTTTTTTCGGTTAAATTCCATGCCAATCGCTTTAAACTCGTTACGAATGGCGTTATAATCGAAGTTTACGTTGTGCGCTACAAAAATGGTGTTTTCGGTAATTTTTAAAATGGCTTCGGCAAGTTCATGAAAAGTAGGAGCATGGGCAACCATGGCGTTATCAATACCTGTTAATGCTGTTATGTAATCTGGAATATGGGATTCTGGGTTTATTAAGGATGTGAATTCGTCAATAATTTCAGCCCCATCAAATTTAAAAATAGATATTTCGGTAAGTTTATTGCCTTGCCCCGTAGTCTCTACATCTATAATTGTGTACATAATTTTTGCGCAATTTATTAAGGGTGTAAGTTATTAAACTTATTATTGAATGTTTGTTAAGACGCTTAAATAAATAATAAAAATATTTAACAGTAAAAAGCCTACAAGAGTCAATCTGTAGCCCATCCATGGTCATTTACTAGGTTATGTAATTATTGAGCTAAACACTTACTGTTTGTATAGTTCGAGCTTAAATTCTTACCTTAATTTTTCTAAGTATTTTAGGGTAGTATAAGTTGTGTTAAAATAGTTTTTCTGCATATAAAAAAGATTTTAAAACATATATTTTTTTAAATTTAACTTTTAACCGAATTATTAGTTTTACTGGGGTGTGTAGATGTTTTTTAGCTTGACTTTTTATTGTAAATAAGTCAATATTATTAATAAATGTATTTTTTACATTTTTTTTTTGTAATATTGTAATGTACTTATAAATAATGCTTCATATCTATTTGAAATTTTGTAGGATGTAAAGCGGGTTTTTGTAAGAAATTAAGTGTTATTTTTTTAGTTATTGCATAAAACATGTTTTTACTAAACTATTTAGAGTAATTGTTAAAAGAATAATAAAATAATGTTAATATATTAGTTAGAGTTGGAGCATATTAAGATATAAAGTGCAAAATCTTTTTTACTTAATACTTCCAATTAAAAACAAGTATCAACCAGATTTTAGAGATGAAAAAACAAAATCCTTACACAAAACAGCCTGATTTCAGTTTTAAGTACGTTCTTAAAACAAGGCTCTTTGTATTACTGCTTTTTATTTCCCAACTAACTGTTTTGGCTCAAACAAATCCTCAAGAGATCATTACTGTAACAGGTACAATTACAGAGGCAGAGTTAGGTCCTGTAATAGGAGCTAATATCCTTCAAGAAGGAACCACAAATGGTGTAATGACCGATTTTGATGGTAACTTTACTATTAATGTGCCAAAAAACGCAAAATTAGTAGCGAGTTATGTTGGTTTTGCTACCCAAACTATAAATGTTAATGGTCGTACAGATATTAATATTGTAATGGTTGCAGAAACTGCTGCTCTTGAAGAGATTGTTATTGTTGGATATGGAAAGCAAAGGAAAGAAAGTGTTGTAGCATCTATCGTGCAAGTTACTGGAGAAGAAATATTGCAGTCTGGTGGTGTATCTACCGTTGGTCAAGCATTAACAGGGCGTATGCCAGGTGTTGTAACAGTATCTTCTTCTGGCCGTCCAGGAGATGAAAGTCCAAAAATATATATTCGAGGGCAAAGTAGCTGGAATGGTAGCGGACAACCATTAATTCTTGTTGATGGTATTGAAAGAACCATGAATGATGTTAACTCTAATGATATTGAAACCATCTCTATTCTTAAAGATGCTTCTGCAACGGCGGTATTTGGTGTAAAAGGTGGTAATGGTGTAATTCTTATTACTACGAAACGAGGAAAAACAGGAAAAGCTCAACTTTCTGTTAGTGCTAGTTCTACAATGAAATCGCCATCAAAATTACCACAGAAATATGATTCTTATGATGCTATTTCAACGGTTAATGAGGCTATAGAACGTGTGGTTTCTATTAATGAAGGTGCTTGGGGAGATTATACCCCAGTAAATATTGTAGATAGATATAGAAACCCAACAAGTGAAACTGATCGCTATGTATATCCTAACGTAGACTGGGTAGATGTTACTCAAAAAGATTTTGCAATGGACCATAAGGTAAACCTTTCGGTACGCGGTGGTACAGAAACTGTAAAGTATTTTGGTGGACTTGGTTATCAACATGTAGGAGATATATTTGATGGCGCTTCTTTTGATAATGGAAGAGATTACGCGCCTAGTTTTGATTATGATCGTTTTAACTTTAGAAGTAATATAGATTTCGATATTTCGAAAAACACACGTTTATCTGTAAACCTTTCCGGGCATTATGGTATTCAAAACGGTAACGAAGCAGACAATCAATTGCTTTATAGTAGTATTTATAATTTAGCACCTAGTTTATTCTATCCTATTTATCCTGATGGAACTTACGGACGTACAGTTGTTGAAAATTACGAGCTTGCAAATCCTGCCGTATTACTTTCAGCTAAAGGTGCTACTAAAAATCATAGAGTTCAAGTAAATACAGATTTTATACTTACCCAAAAACTAGATTTTATTACAGAAGGTCTTTCCGCGAAAGCGTCTTTATCTTACGATAATAATTTTAGAGGAGAAGCTGGTGTTTATGAAGGTGGCCCTTCTGGAGGCGATAACGTAATTTATAAAGTTTACCTTACTGATGGATCTGAACAAATAGTTACGCCACAAGGAACTAATCAATTTGATTATGTGGTACAACCTTGGACAAGAAATTCATTGCAAATACAAGATTGGCAAACTACCAGAAGATTATTTTATCAGTTTTCATTAAACTATGATAAAACATTTGATAAGCATACTGTAGGGCTTTTAACTTTAATGAATAGAGAAGAGTATGGTGATGGCGATGTTTATAAAGCACCTAGATATAGAGAAGATTGGGTTGCTAGATTAGTTTATAATTATGATAATCGATACTTTATAGATGTAAACGGTGCTTACAATGGTTCTGAGAAATTTGGACCAGGATATAAATTCGACTTTTTCCCTTCTGCGGCAGTAGGTTGGACTATTAGTAACGAATCCTTTATGGAAAGCGTATCGTGGGTAAATAAGCTTAAGCTACGTGGTTCTTTTGGTATTGTTGGTGATGATCAAGCTGGAAATAGATATTCTTACCTGTCTCAATGGGGAAGTGGTGGTACTTCGTATATGAACAATGCAGATCTTTGGAGTAATCCATCGCCATATACTACGTATAAAGAGTTAGTAATTGGTAATCCTGATTTACAATGGGAAACTTCAGAAAAAGCTAATATAGGTTTTGAATTGGGACTCTTTAATAATATGTTTACTGTAGATTTGGATTTATTTCAAGAAAAACGATACGATATTATAATCCCTACCGAGTCTAGAAGTGTTCCTTCTTTCTTTGGTTTTGATCCTGCCGATGTAAACCTTGGTAAAACAAGAGTTAGAGGTATGGAACTTGCCCTAAATTTTAAAAAGCGTTTAACAGATAATTGGAATGTATCGGCAAACTTTGCTTATGCCAATGCTAAGGACGAGATTTTGTTTAAAGAAGATCCAGAGTTAAAATTAGATTACCAGAAAGCAGCAGGTTATCCAATAGGTCAAAATACAACGGCTATTAGAGGTGAAATGCTGCAAACCTGGGATGATGTTTATGGATCATCGCCTTTAGAAAATAACCAAGGTTCTGTAAGACCAGGATCTTATGATACTATTGATTATAACGGTGATGGTATAATTAATGGCGACGATGATGTACCTTATGGTTATCCAACACGACCACAAAATACATATAACCTTAATTTAGGGGCAGACTATAAGAATTTTTCATTCATGGTTCAATTTTATGGTGTTAGCAATACAACAAAAGAGTTTCAAGACAGAACATTTGCAGCTAGCACACCATTATTTTTTGAGGAAAAATCAGATTACTGGAGTGTAGATAACCCTAACGGAGTAGAAATTCTTCCAGGTTATGGCGGCGCTTCGGGAGCTGCCGATTCGTATAGAAATTGGTACGACGCTTCTTTTGTAAGATTACAAAATATGGAGGTTGCATACACGTTTGGTTCAGATGAAGGTAGTCAATACAGAGTATTTTTAAACGGTAATAATTTAGCATTTTGGTCTGATCTTCCTGATGATAGGGAAGAGAATGTGGGTAATCAATCTGAATATAGAGGGAATTATCCAATATTTAAAAGGGTGAATTTAGGAGTAACAATTAATTTTTAATTAAAGGATAATGAGAAATTTATATAAATTAATAGGTCTATTTTGTCTTGTAGGAGTTATGAATTCCTGTGAGGACTATCTAGATAAACCTCAAGATTCTAATCTTACCATAAATGAGGTTTTTAAGAACTTTGATAGTTCGCAGGGTTTTGTAGAGGAAATGTATGCTATGATTGTCGATTATTCTTTGGCCTTTTATGCAAACTACCCATACTACGGAGAAGATTCTGTTGGTGTAGAAACTTGGATTTTCGATTATTCTTCAGATGAAGGTAGATATTGGGATTGGCAAGGAAATACATTCAATTATTTTAGCGGAGGGACCAATACGTCTTCTGGAATTCCTTTTGATAGAAGTTCATTATGGCCAAGTAGTTGGGCAGGTATACGAAAAGCAAATATTGTTATTGCTAATGCAGAAGATTTAATGGTAGATGCAAACGAGCAAGAAATTGATGCCATTTTAGGACAAGCCTATTTTTTTAGAGCCTTTTTTCATCATGAAATCATGAAGTTTTGGGGGCCTATGCCATACATCGATAGAGTATTAGAAGATGATTGGAGAATAGAAAGACCATCAGAATGGGCAGAAACAGCTCTTAAAATAGATGAAGATTTTGATAAAGCAATTGCCTTATTACCAGAAGATTGGGACGACGCTAGTTGGGGGCCAGGAGTTCAAACAGCAGGTACTAATTTGTTTAGAATTACTAAAGGAGCGGCTTTAGCTTTAAAAGGAAAAAACTTGTTATTTGCGGCTAGCCCGTTAATGCAAGGTAGCAATGATACTTACGGATATAACGAAGAACTTTGTAAACTTGCAGCCGATGCGTTTGCAGAACTTATAAAGATACCGCGTTATAGATTACAAGGGTGGGAAGATTATGAAGATGTTTTTTACGATCCTAGTGGACTTTACCCAGACTCAACCGAGTATGTATTTGGTCAAGCCGGATCAGTAGGTTGGTTTGGTGGCTACTTAGCCGACTCTTGGCAACTTGGAGCGCTCAATGGTGCAAACGGTATAAATTCTCCAACACACAATTATATTCATAACTATTTTGGAATGAAAGATGGTTTGTCTTGCGACGCTAGTCCTATTTATGACCCTAATGATCCTTGGGTTAACAGAGATCCACGTTTTTATAAATGGGTTGTTGTAGATGGCGACCAGCTAATCGATAATTTAGGTGCAGCTACTGGTGAAGATGAGGTAAATAGATATGCCGAGTTTTACGATGGCGGGGCGCACAGGCACCCAGGTAAGAGTAACGGAACTAGAACAGGTTATGTAGGTAAAAAATGGTATCCACAAGGGTATAATAAATATGATAATCAAAGTGTGTTTTCATGGAGACTTCATGTTAGATTAACAGATGTATATTTAATGTATGCAGAAGCAGCTGTTATGGGATATGGTATTGACGGAAAGCCAGCAGGATTTAATCTTTCTGCTCTAGATGCGATAAATGCCATTAGAGAACGTGCAGTACCAGATGGAAGCTTAAATGTAAGTGCAGTTAATTTAACAAGCCCTAACGTGTTTATGGATGAAATTCGTAGAGAACGCGCCGTGGAGTTGTCTTGGGAAAATCATAGATGGATGGATATTCGAAGATGGAAAGTAGGAACAGATATGAAATATAGATTAAAAACAGGAATCCGATTCGATAGAAATTCAAGTGGTAAACCTATTAATTTAGTAGAAGAAGTAATAAGAACTAAGGTTTTTGATGAGAAACATTATTGGCTACCCCTTCCTCAAAACGATACAGAACTGTATCCAGGATACCCACAAAATCCAGGATGGTAATACTTAAACTTGTTTTTTTTATTAGATAATAACAACCAATTTATGAAACACCTTATAAAATATAAAAAACCGCTATTATGTTTAGGAAGCTATATGCTACTATCCTTCTCATTATATGGACAAAACCCTCAAGGAACAGACTCTATTGCTAATAACAGTATTGATTTGGCTTCTAAAGTTAATAAAGAGATTGACTTGGGTTTTCAAACCGAAAAAAATAGTCAAGTCGTAGGTGCTGTATCTTCAATAGTACCCGATCAATTTTTAAAGTATGATAATACCCAATGGGTAAGAGATGCATTAAATGGCAGAATTACAGGACTTAAATACAGCGATAATATTCGAGGATTAGGCGGCGCTATGATTGTTGTTGATGGTATTCCAGGACGATCTATCGATTTGTTAAACATGGAGGAAATTCAAGAAATTACAGTCTTGAAAGATGCTAACGCAACCGCTTTATACGGATCTATGGGTAAAAACGGTGTTATTGTTGTAAAAACAAAACGTGGCTCTGCTAAAACTGAGTTTAATGTAAGTGCTAGTACAGGTTTTAAAACAGCAATCTCAATGCCTAATTATCTTGGTTCGGCAGAGTATATGCAATTTTACAATGAAGCACGTGCAAACGATGGTTTGAGTCAAACGTTTTCAGACAATCAAATAGCAAATCACGCTAGTGGTGTTAATCCATTTAGATACCCAGATGTAGATTTGTATTCTAGTGATTATTTTGGTTCACTAGCAACCTATTCCAATGTAATTGGTGATTTTTCAGGAGCTAAAGACGACACCAAATATTATATAAACTTTGGTTTTAAATCTGATGAAACCTTACAAAGCTTTGGTGATAATGATAAAGGAACAAAACGTTTTAATATAAGAGGTAATATTGATTTTAGAATTAATAATTGGATTAAAAGTAGTTTGGATGCTATTGCTATTATTGAAGTTAATAAAAGCTCTTTAACAAATTTATACGATGCAGGACGTACATTCAGACCGGATCTTTACGCGCCTTTACTGCCTATTAACTTAATAGATACAGCCAATAATCCTAACTTAATAGGAGTTTTGGAGGCCGCTAATAAATTTAATGGATTTATATTAGGTGGTAACCAATCTTTTAATAGCAATGTTCCAATAGCTTCGGTTTTAGCAGGAGGAAGACAAACTAGTATGTCGCGTATAAGCCAAGTTAATAATTCAATCGATTTTGATTTAAGTTCTATTACCGAAGGTCTATCGGCAAAAACATATTTAAGTTTTGATTTTTATAACCGTTATAACTTAACTGTAAATAATAATTTTGCAATATATCAACCTACTTGGAGTAATGAAAATTTAATTACCAATTTAGAAAATGTGGGCGATACAGACCTTAAGCAGTTAGAGCAAAATGTAGAAACTAATATTTTTACAATTAGATATGGCTTTTTTGGTATGTTAAACTACGAAAAGAAATTAAACGAAAATCATGCGTTTAAAGCCTCTTTATTAGGATTTACTAACAGCACTCACACTAAATCGGTAACGCAATCTGATAAAAACACGCATGCTGGTTTAAGTTTAAACTACACACTTAACAATAGGTTTTTGTTCGATTTAAATACGTCTTATTTACATTCGGTTAAATTAGCTGAAGGAAATAGAGGTAAGTTGGCACCTACCTTAGGTTTTGGCTATATCTTGTCTGAAGAACCTTCTTTAAAAAACATATCGTGGTTAAACTATCTTAAATTACGTTCTTCTGTTGGCGTTATTTATTCCGATTTGGGTGTTCCAGGATATTTCCTTTACGATGAGTTCTACCAACAGAATGCAGGCAACTATAAATGGGGAGATCAGTATGGTACAGGATTTCAAAACGGATACACTAAAATTGAAAGAGGTCAGAATTATGATTTAGGAATGGAACGAAGAACCGACTTTAATGTTGGGTTTGAAGGACTCTTTTTTAATAAATTATGGGTGGAAGCCAATGTGTTCCGTTCTGTATTAGATGAGCAAGCAACTTTGGCATCAACAGTATTTCCAGAATATTATAATACGTTCCGACCATATTCAAATTTTAATGCAGATAAGCGTTCTGGTTTTGAGTTGGGTATAAATTATTCAGATAAATTTGGTGATTTAGGTATGGATATTGGAGCTCGTGTATTATATACGGCGTCAGAAAGAACTAAAGTAGATGAAGTTTATGATGATGAATATCAATATAGAAAAGGTACATCTATTGATGCGTATTGGGGATTAAAATCGCTTGGCTTTTTTGGTGTAGATGATTTCGATACAGACGGATCTTTAAAGGATGGTATTCCTGTCCCAGAATTTGGAGCAGTACAACCTGGAGATTTAAAGTATAAAGATATAAATAATGATGGTGTAGTTAACGCACAAGACGAAGTTGTTATAGGAAGATGGGATGCACCATGGACTTTTGGATCGGACATTAAATTGAGCTATAAATCCTTTACATTATTTACCTTATTAACGGCTCAAGTGGGGAGTGATGGTATAAAATCAGATAGTTATTACCAACCACAAGGCGGCGATAAATATTCTGAAGTGGTTAGAGATAGATGGACAGAAGCTACGGCAAGTACAGCTACTTTTCCACGATTATCATCTTTAGAGAATACCAATAATCATGGTAGAACATCGGATTTCTGGTTGTACGATGCCAGTAATTTCAAAATTGAACGTATACAGTTAACGTTCGATTTTCCAAAACAATTGGTATCCGATCTAAATATGCAAGATTTTAGTATATATGCTAGTGGGGCAAACCTATTAATGTTTTCTAAAACCAAAGACATACAGCAATTAAGTTTAAGTTCCTCACCATCGTACCGTTATTATTCATTGGGGCTTAGAGCAAAGTTTTAACAATATAAATTAAATCTAGACATGAAGATTATTATAAAACATACATTCGTTACATTGATGCTGTTATCTTTTGTGGCATGTAGTACTTTTGAACCCCTAGATGAAAATCTTGCTGGTGATGAAAGATTGAATTTTGACCCAGCATTTGCTGAAGGTTTATTGTTGAATGCCTACGAGGGTATGTCCAATCAACTATTATTTAATGATTCTGCTACCGATGATGCAGTAACCAATTACTTAAGCGGCTTCCGCAGAATGGCTACAGGGGAATGGAATGCCAATTACGCTGTGTCTAGTAGGTGGGGACAATATCAATACGTGCTTTATATTAACAAATTTCTTACTGTAATTGATCAAGTGGAATGGAAGTTTGATGATGAAACAAATGATCTTATAAAACAACGTATGTATGGAGAAGCTCTAGCAATGCGTGCATTAAGACATTTTTGGATACTTCAAGAACATGCAGGAGTTGGCACTTCAGGTAAACTTTTAGGTGTACCCTATATTACCGAGTTTTTAGATAAAGATGCAGATTTTAATATTCCAAGACCTGAGTTTGCTGAAACTTTCGAGAAGATAAATAACGATTTTAATGAAGCATTAGAATATATTCCTATGGATTGGGATGGAGATATCTCGAAACAACCAGCACGTTATAGCACATCAGATGTTAATAGATACGAATTTATATTTGGAGAAACTCAAGATGGTCGTATAAATGGCCGCATTATAAAGGCTTTTCAAGCTAAGTTAAATCTTTTAGCCGCAAGTCCAGCTTTTTTAGATGGCTCGGGAGATTATTATCAAAAAACTAGCACTATACTAGCAGAACTTCTTAACGACAATGGTGGTGTTAGCGGATTAAACCCAACAGGGCACTATGATTTTTATGATTTTAATATTGGTACAAAAGTTTTTCCAGAAGTACTTTGGAGAGAGAATGTAGCTAATACATTTACTTGGGTAGAGCAACAACATTTTCCACCGTCATTGAATGGTGAAGGTCGCCTTAACCCAACTCAAAATCTAGTGGATGCATTTCCAATGATAAACGGAGAACCTTTCTCAAAAAATCATCCAGATTATAATCCCGCAAATCCATTTCAAAATAGAGATCCTAGGTTAAGAAGATATATTTTATACAACGGAAATGATTTAGATAGTAGAATTGTTAGAACTGGTGTTGGCGGTGGTGCCGATGAAATAGATAAAGTACAGTTCCGTTCTACTAGATCGGGTTATTACCTTAAAAAATTATTAGATCCTAGTGTAACCATTAGTGCTAACGGAAATATTTCTGCATCAGAAAAAATGAACGTATATTTAAGGTACACCGATTTGTATTTAATGTTTGCCGAGGCGGCTAATGAATTGGGTGGACCAGATAATATGGTTAACGGTATATCTGCAAGAGCAGTAATAGGAGCCATAAGACAAAGAGCAGGACTTGATGCTGCAGATACCTATTTAGCAGGAATAACATCTAAAGAAGCTATGCGTACACTTATTAGAAATGAGCGTAGATTAGAGCTATGTTTTGAAGGGCATCGTCTATTCGATTTACGCCGATGGAATATGTTAGATGATTTAACCGATATTATAGGATCTAAATATAATGGCTCACAATACGAAGAGTTTGTGGTGGAACCTAGGTTATATCCAGACAATGCTAATTATGCGCCAATACCACAAAGTGAATTGGTAAAGTTTGATGCTATTGAGCAAAATATAGGATGGTAACGTATTAATCTTACCAACAAAAAGAAATAAAAAAAAATGATGGTGATTGTAAAATCCCACTTAAGATAAATGATTAATTGTAAATTTTTCGCCCGATGAATACAAGAAATATAGTATTATTAATAAGTGCGCTAATCGCAATATCGTGTAGCAATTCTGAACCAGAATTTGATGATTTTGATGTTATAGCAACTTATTTTCCATATCAAACACCTGCACGAACCCTTATTTTAGGGAAGTACGATCAAGGTTTTAATGACACTGATAATGATTATAACTTTGAAATTACGGCGCTTATGACGGGGATACGTAGTAATGATACGCAACGAAGTATCTATTTTGAAGTAGATAATAGTTTATTGGATAATGTAGATAATGTAAAAGCACTTCCGCCTGCATACTATACCATGGAAAGAATTAGTCCGGTTGTTATACCATCGGGAGATACCAAAGCACGTATAAAGGTGCAATTACGTGATGAGTTTTTTGACGATCCACTTTCTTTTGGAGCCGTAAATACAACTAACTATGTTATTCCTTTAACAATAACAAGGGCAGATAATATTGATAGTATTTTATCAGGCTCTAGCGTTTTACCAAACCCTGATAGAGTTAATCCTGCAGATTGGGATGTATTACCAAAAGATTATACACTTTTTGGTATTAAATTTATGAATAAGTTTCATGGGAACTATCTTAGAAGGGGTGTCGATATGATAACTGCACCAACAAGTTCTATTGGCAGAACATACCATGGATCAAACGTAGTTGATGATGAAGTAATGCTTGTAGAAACTACAGGGTTAAATAAAGTTAAATTAGAAAACTTAATAGGTCGAGGTGAGGAGTCAAGCCCTGGTAATATTGAAATGGAGTTAACATTTAATGATGACGGTTCTTGTACAATATCGAGTTATGACGGTGATCCTAATGGTATAACCGGCTCAGGGAAATACGTAGAAGAAGGCGACGAATGGGGAGGAAAATCTAGAGATGTAATTTATTTAGATTACACATACGTAGATCCCGATTTTAATGAAACACATGCTGTTAAGGATACGCTTGTAATTCGAGATAGAGCAGCGGTTTTTGAAGAGTTTGTAGTAGAGCTTAAATAGTAATATCAAGAAATAAAATAAACTATAATAAACTTAAATTTTATACATTAACACTTAGTCATTAAAGCTATTAAGTTGAATGTCTCAAAAATTTTTCGATTATTAAAAATATTAAAACAGATGAAACAAATAATTAATTTTTCAAGCTCTAAATTCTTAGCTTTATTATGTGCATTTGGATTTGTTGTGCTTTTTAGCGCTTGTGATAGCGATGATGATGCGTCTTCAAATATTGAGAGAGTTTCCATGAAAACATTGCCGCAATTAGATTATATATTAGGAGATATGCTAAATTTATCCGATTTAGTTATTACTCTAAATAAAGGTGGCGAAGATATAGATATTCCTTTTAGTGCTTTTGCTCAAGAAGGTATCACCACCGAACCAGAAAATGGTACAGTATTAGATTTTTCGAATGAAGCCATAACTATAAAAATTGGTGAAACAGGAAAAGGATTAGTGCAAGCCATAACCATTACAAACGAGGTTGTTGCCATGGAAATTAAAACAGAACCAAGAACAGATTATTTTTATAATCAAAGGTTAGATTTAACCGATATGGTAATTACGTTTACCTATGAGAATGGAGATACTGCAGATTTACCATACTTAGATGTAGTAAAGGATTTAGAAACTGTACCTGCAAACGGAACCGCAATAGGATCGAATACGGATGTATCTATAACGCACATTGTTACAGGACTAAATATAGTTCAAGAATTAAATCTAACTACATTTTTTCCTAAAAGTGCTGTACTTGTAAGCGGACCAACAAAAACAGAGTATTCGGTAGGTGATATATTAGATCTTTCTGGTACTGTAATTCGTTACACACAAATAAATAATAGTGAAGCTGAAATTGGAGCTGAAGATTTTGAAGCTTTAAGTATTAGTGCTAACCCTTTAAATGGTAAGCCAATAAGTGCTGTAGTTACCGAGGTAAAAGTTATACACAGATTACGAGATACCGAGGTAAGCTTTCCTATCGTGGTTAACCCATAGAATTGAAATAAGTATGGAGGTGTAATGAATCAATAACAGGTTAAACTTTTCGAGAATCTCTTTTTTGTAAATATGCCCAATTTTCTTTTTTTATGGAAAAGCTTAATGAATTTAGAAATTTTTTATGTGTAATATGTCTATTTTCGGCATCATGCCTTTATGCACATGGGAGTTTAACTAAAAGAATAAAAGAGAAAACAGTAGAAATCGGGAAGCATCCAAAAAATGCTACATTATATTTTGAACGCGGATTCTTGTATCAACAACACGAAGAGTTTAATAAAGCTATTAGGGACTATTTAAAATCAGAAAAATTAGGAAACTCAAGCAACATTCTTCATTACAGAAAAGCTCAAACCTACTTTAAAAAGAATAAATTTAAGCAAGCACTAGAAGCTTCAAACATTTATCTAGAAAGGGATAGTGTCGATGTGAAGATAAACAAGTTGCATGCACAAATATTAATTCAATTAAAAGACTATCAAGAAGCCCTAAAATACTATGGTTATTTTATTAATAATACCATAGATATTAATCCAGATGACGTTATCGAATATAGCCAAATTTATCTGGCGTTAAACTCAAAAGACTATCCAAAGGCGCTCGAAGTTATTCAATCTGGCTTAAACAAGTTGGGTAAAAACACATTTGCACTCCAATTACAAAAATTAGAATATTTAGAAGCTTCACTTAAAATAGACGAGGCTATAGAGCAATACAACTATTTTATATTAAGTACAGATAGAAGAGAGTTTTGGTATTATAACAAGGCAAAGTATCTATTTGACAACAAACAAATTGAAGGTTCCAGAATAGCCCTTCATCAGGCAAAAACGGCTATACTTTTATTAAACGAAAAGTTTAGAAATACATTAGCAATAAAAAAACTACAAAATGAAATCAATACTCTTGAAAACAAATTATCAAATAAAAATTAAACCTATTGTATATGTTTTTTTATTGTTTGTTTCTGCAATTACATTTGCACAAAACTCAATAACTTTAGTTAATCCTCCAACTACCGTTACGGCAGATACCGAGGTCGCTATTACTTTTAATTACACAAAAAATGTAGCTAGAGCGCATGCATACATTAGATTAAAAGATGCTAGTGGTAATTTAACCGAGGTTAATCAAATAGTAACGGATAATTCAGGAACCTTAACATTAAACTTACCAATTCCAGCCTCGGCACTTGGTTCTGGTTATAGCTATCAGGCACAAATATTTAATCCGGATGCGGGTTATGCACATTTGGCTACCGAAAATTTTCCAGGTGTAACCGTAGTAGCAGGAGAGGTACCTCCAAATACTATCGTAATGACTAGTTACCCAACAACGGTTCAGTCGGGTACATTTGTAGATATTACTTTTGATTATACTAAGGATGTAGTGCGTGCTCATGCCTTTATTAGGTTTAAGGATGTTAGTGGAAATTTAACAGATGTTAATCAAATAGTAACCGATAATGCAGGAACATTAACTTTAAGTCTTGAAATACCTTCAGGTTTATTTCCTGGGTCTAATTACAGTTACCAAGCCCAAATATTTAACCCAGATGATGGTTATGCGCATTTAGCGACTCAAAATATTACAGGAATAACGGTAGAATCTACGCCAGCTCCAGGCGAGCGTATCTCGGTAGGTGATAATTGGAAGTATTATGATGCTGGAAATGAACCAACAGGCAACTGGAAAATTGCTGCTTTTGATGATTCGTCTTGGGCGTCTGGTAATGCCGAATTGGGTTATGGTGAAGGAGATGAAGCTACGGTTATTAGTACAGGAGCGCTTACCTCGTATTACAGAAAATCTTTTACCGCATCAACAGACGATGCCTCTTTAAAATATTTAGACATGAGTGCCTTAAGAGATGATGGTATGGTCGTGTATATTAATGGTGCAGAGGTGTGGCGAGATAATATGCCAAGTGGAACTATTAATTATAACAGTTTTGCAACTTCTGCAGCTACAGAAGGTATATGGATTAATAATGTAATAGATAATCTTTTAGTTGATGGTATAAACGTTGTAGCTGTCGAGATCCATCAAAATGGAGCAACAAGTTCTGATATTAGTTTTAACTTTCGCTTAGAAGTTAGAGATGAAGTTCAAGCAGAATTAACAAGAGGCCCTTATTTACAAAAAGGAAGACCAGATGCGATTACTGTAAAATATAGAACCAATACCAATACAGAAACTATTGTTAATTACGGTACGTCTTTAGGGGCTTTAAATAGCACGGTATCTAACACAGCAGTAAATAGCGATCATGAAATTGAGTTAACAGGTTTGCTTCCAAATACCAAATACTACTACGAAATAGCAAACAATGCAGGTGTATTTGTTTCAGAATCTAGCGATATGTTTTTTAAAACAGCGCCAACTACAGGTACAGATCAATTTGTAAGAGCATGGATTTTAGGAGATGCTGGTACAGGCGATTTAAATCAGAAAAATGTGCGTGATGAATATTATAATTATGTAGCAAACGCAAGCACAAACCCTAACCAAACAGATATGATGTTGTTTTTAGGAGATAATGCTTATGATAGTGGGCTAGACAACGAATATCAAATAGCACTTTTTAATATTTATAAAGAGCAATTAAAGAATACTGTAGCATGGTCCACACTAGGAAACCATGATGGGTATTCGGCAGATTCAAACACGCAAACGGGACCTTATTACGATATTTTTAGTTTTCCAACGGCAGGAGAATCGGGAGGTATACCTTCGGGCACAGAGGCGTATTATTCTTTTGATTATGCCAATATTCACTTTATAGTATTAGAATCTTATACCTTAGATACCAACGAAAACCAAATGGCTTGGTGTACGCAAGATATTCAAAATACAGACCAAGACTGGATTGTGGCAATATTTCATCATCCACCTTACTCTAAAGGATCTCACGATTCAGATTTTGAAGCGCCTCTGGTAAATATGAGAAATAACTTTTTACCAATTTTAGAGGCAAATGGTGTCGATTTAATTTTGAGTGGTCATTCACATTCATATGAAAGATCTTATTTTATAAATGGACATTACGGATTTTCTGATAGTTTTGATATAAGTTCACATACGGTTGGTAGCAACGGAAATTTATCTGGTAAGGCAGATACTGCAGATGGTGCTTACCAAAAAACAGATACAGAAAACCCAGGTGCTGTGTATATTACTACAGGATCTGCAGGTAAAATTTCCGGAGGAGATTTAGATCATAATGCTATGTATGCTTCTTTAAATGAATTGGGTTCATGTGTTTTAGAAATAGAAGACGATGGCGTAGATGGACAAAACTTAGTAGTTAAATTCATTAACGATAATGGTTCTGTTTCAGATTACTTTGCAATTAATAAAGCGGGTATTTCACTTTCTACAGAGCATAATGCGGTTAATAGTTTAGATACTATTGCATATCCTGTTCCTGTTAAAGGACTTTTAAATATTAATGTAAAACCTAGTGAATCTTTAAAGGAGGTTAAAATATATAATGCGGTGGGTAAACTTGTTAAATCAAGTACACTTAGTAAAATTAACGTAAATGCTATGCCTGCTGGTATGTATGTGGTGCATATTATTACAGATAAAGAAGAGTATTATAAAAATATTGTAGTGGAGTAAAATAGGGGTAAAAAACAGATTTACTTTAAACAAAACGTAGAGTAATATTCAAGAAATAAAAAAGAGGAATAAATTAATTTATTCCTCTTTTTTTTATGATTTACAGTAAACTTTATAATAACTATTTCTAGTTTTTAAATGGCATTACTTAATGGTAATGGTTTTGTTAAGTCTAATATCTTCAGCAGAACTACCAATCATAATTTCAAACTGTCCTGGTTCAACTACATACTTTAGGTCTTTGTCCCATAAACCAAATTCATTAATAGGAATGGTAAAATTAATTGTAGTGGTTTCAGAAGGTTTTAATTCTACTTTTTTAAACTCTTTTAAAACTTTTACAGGAGTAGAAACCGAACTAATTTTGTCGTTAAAATAAACCTGAACAACCTCTTTACCCGTTACTTTACCTGTGTTTTTAAGCTGTATAGATAGGTTTAAGTTGCCGTTCATATCTAACTTTGTGTCTTGCACTTGTAAATCGGAATATTCAAACTGCGTATAACTTAAACCATGTCCGAAAGGAAATAATGGATCAGGTGAAGAAAATACATAATCTCTTCCTGGTTTTTCTGGGCTACCTGGATTTCTATAAAATCCTCTACCAGATGGCTTATGGTTATAAAATACAGGAACATGGCCAACACTTTTAGGCACACTTACTGTAAGTTTTCCAGATGGGTTTACATCGCCAAATAATACTTTAGCAACAGCAGTTCCGCCTTGTTCTCCTGGGTACCAAGCTTCAACAATTGCTGGTATATGGTCTTTTTCCCAAGCAATAGAATAGGCTCTTCCATGCACCATTACTAGTACAATTGGTTTTCCTGTTTTATAAATAGCTTCTATTAGTTCTGGCTGTACACCTGGAGGTGTTAACGTTGTTCTGTCAAAACCTTCGCCAGAAGTAGGGTAGTCGCCTGGTATATCTTGGCCCCAACCAATTCCAGATAAAACACTACTTGTACCACCAATAACTAAAACAACAACGTCGCTTTTTTCTGCAGCTTCAACCGCAGCTTGAATTTGGCTTTTATCATCACCAACAATGTCGCACCCTTTAGCATAATTTACTTCTATGGTATTGTTTGCGTATTGTTCTATACCATCTAGTATAGTTATTCCAGAAGCATTATCTTTTGTATAGCTATAATCACCATACTGTACTTGATGCGCATTTGGGCCAACAACAGCAATAGACTTTAAGGTATTTGCATTTAATGGTAATAAGCTGTTTTCGTTTTTAAGTAGTATAATAGATTCTTCGGCTATTTCTCTAGCAAGATTTACAGCTTCTTCGGTATGGATAAGATCAGAAACTTTTTTGGGGGCTTTGTAGGGTTTATCAAATAAACCAGTTTTAAATTTAACGGTTAGTATATTGCTAACGGCTTGGTCTATAAGTTTAATATCTACTTGTCCTGTTTTTACTAAATTGGCTAATTCTGAATACGCAAAACTCTTAGGAGCTTCAAGGTCTACACCAGCTTCAATGGCGCTAATAGCAGTTGCGGCTGCATCTTCTGTAATTTTATGAAAATAATTAAGCATGGCAATGGCCTCGTAATCTGAAAACACATAACCTGTAAACCCAAGTTCGTTTCTTAAAACATCCTTCATTAAATAAGTGTTGGAGTGCATTGGTATACCATTAACCTCATTATAGGCAGGCATTAAGGAGTATATATTAGCTTCTTGTATCACTTTTTGAAAAGGATATAAGTGCAAATCTCTTAATTCTCTTGGGCCTATATTATTTGGTCCAAGATTAATACCAGCAATAGGAGTACTATAGGCTACATAATGCTTTGCAGTACACATTAATTTACCATCTGGTATGTGTGTTTTTGTAACTTCAGGATCGCCTTGCATGCCTATAACAAATGCTTTTCCCATTTCGGCTACTAAATATGGGTCTTCACCAAAGGTTTCTTCGGCTCTACCAAATCTTGGATCTCTAGATAAATCGAAAATTGGAGATAAAGCTTGATCTACACCAGACAGACTTGCCTCTTGTGCTATAGTAGCTCCCATTTTTTTTATTAACTCTGGATTCCAAGTGCTTCCTTGTCCTATGGTTTGTGGAAAAATAGTAGCTCCAAACGCCAACTGACCATGTAAACATTCCGCTATTTGTATGGCAGGTATACCTAACCTTGTGTTGTTTCGTAAATAATTATCGCTTGCTTCAGATAATTTAGAAATTATATCTACTCCAATAAAAGGACTTTCAAGCGTACCAATACTACCACCTTTAAATAAAGAGTCTAATGTTTTTTCGCTAATATTGCCTTTGTCGTCATATTTTATATGCTTTAGGCTTAGCATATTCATTTGCGAAATTTTTTCATCAAGTGTCATGCGTCCCAAAAGATCATTTACACGAACTTCCACCGGTAATGTGCTATTTTTATAAGGTAGGTTTTTTGTCTTATTTTTTTGAGCACTACAGGATGCAAGTATTAAAAAATAACTTGCTACTGCTACAATTGTTGTTTTAGTATTCATAGGAGTTTTTAAATTTAATTATCGAGGTTTTAGTCGGTTTTTACAGGTGTTACGGGCTTTAAAATAAGCACTAAACACCTCTCTAAAATCTTTTTTTTTAACTTTCAAATATAAAGTGTATAAAATACACTATATTTGGTAAATATAGGAAATAAGAATACATTTTTCCTTTAAAAAGATTAATTAATTTACCTGATTTTAAAAGTGATGATTCAGATATTCATTTCCCGATTTGAAAAATTTGAATTATAAAAACGAATAATATGACTAAATTATATAGCGCCTCAGTTTTCTTTTTTTGCCTTTGCTTAGTTAGCAATTTTAGTTTTGCGCAACCTCAAAATGATTGGGAGAACCCAGAAATATTTCAAATTAACCAAGTATTACCACATACTAATTTAATGCCTTTTAATACTTTAAAGGAAGCTTTAAGTGTAGATAAAAAATCATCTTCAAATTTTACCAACCTTAATGGCGTTTGGAAATTTAACTTTTCAGAAAATTTAGAAAAAGCACCAGCAGACTTTTATAAGGATAATTATAACCATAAAAAATGGGATAATATAAAAGTGCCTTCAAATTGGGAAATGGAAGGGTTTGGGTACGCTATGTTCAGAAATATTGGTCAGCCGTATGCGTCAAAACCGCCTTTAGTACCAAAAGAATTTAATCCTATTGGATCTTATTACAGAACGTTTACATTGCCTAAAAACTGGAAAGAAAAGCAACATTTTTTGCGTTTTGAAGGTGTTCAATCGGCATCTTATGTTTGGGTAAATGGACAAAAAGTAGGGTATAATCAAGGCGCTATGGAACCTGCAGAATACGATATTACACCATATTTAAAAAATGGTAAAAATAGTATAGCTGTAAAAGTACTTCATTATAGTGATGGTTCTTATTTAGAAGATCAAGATACCTGGCGACTTGCCGGTATTTTTAGAGATGTATATATCATGTCTACTCCAAAAACTCATGTAAATGATTATTTTATAACAACAGATTTAGATGAAATTTATAAAGATGCTACTTTAAATATTGAAGCCTTTGTAACTAATTTTAATAACGAAAATATTACTAATCATGCTATTCGTGCACGTTTATTTAACGATAACAAGAAGGAAATTTTATCTGAAACTTTAACTGTTTATAAAGAAAACAAAACAGGTAATGGTGCTCAAAAATTCTCAGGTTCATTTTTAATCTCTAATCCTAAAAAATGGTCTGCAGAGCATCCTAATTTATATACCGTAACCTTGGAGCTTATAGATAGTAATAATAAAGTTATAGAAGCTTTTAGTCATAAAACAGGTTTTAGAGAGGTTGAAGTAAAAAATAAAGCCATTTATGTTAATGGAATGCCGGTAAAATTAAATGCTGTAAATAGCCATATGATGCATCCACAAACAGGTCATGCAATGGATGTAGAGACCATGCTCAAAGATTTAATTTTAATGAAGCAGTTTAATGTTAATTGTGTTAGAACGAGTCATTACCCACCAAATGTGGAGTATTTAGATTTAGCCGATGAATTAGGAATGTATATTATTGATGAAACTGGTGATGAAGCGCATAGCAATATTTATTTATCTAGTAGACCGGAGTGGAAGGAACAATACTTGGACCGTATGCGAAAAATGGTATATCGCGATAGAAACCATGCCTCGGTAGTAATTTGGAGTGCAGGTAACGAAAGTGGCCCAGGAGATAATATTTGTGCACTAATTACCGAAGGAAAACAAATAGACCCAAGTCGTCCGGCATGGATGTATGGCGGTAATAGCGATGAAGACCCTAAAACGAACCCAATTAAATGCGAAGATATTGTTGGTCCGCGTTATGTAACACCATTTACTCTTAAAAAACGTTTTGCATTGGGCGACGACCCTAGACCATCCTTTATGGATGAGTATTTATCGGTGGCAGGAAATGCACTAGGCGGATTAGACGAGTACTGGGATGTTATTTATAAATATCCACGCCTTACAGGTGGCGCCATTTGGGATTGGGTAAGCCCAGGAATTGATTCTAGATGGCGCACAACGCCAGATGCTTCGCCTAATATGGTAACAGCTTCCTTAATGAATAAGGCATTACTTAAGGATGGTAAGTTTGGTAAAGCACTTTATTTAAGTGGACACGACGACTGGTTGGAAGTATATAGAGATACAGCTTTAGATATTTCAGATGATAAACTAACCTTGTCCTTTTGGGTAAAGCCAGAGCAATATAATGGTGACGCATATTTTATTACTAAAGGGAATTATCAATATGGTATTTTACAATCGAGCGATACTAAAATTCAATTCTACATTCATACCAATAATAAATTTGTTTTGGAAGCCAATCTTCCAAGTAACTGGTTAGGTAATTGGCATCAAGTGTCTGGTATTTACGATGGCGAAAACTTAAAGCTTTATATAAACGGCGTAGAGGTGGCTTCAAAAGCTGCTACAGGTAAAATAATTAATGGTCCTTACCCTGTTAATGTTGGAAAGTCGGCCGAAATTATAGATAATCATTTGGGATATCTAACACATACAACCATCGATAATGTTAGAATTTTCAATAAAGTAATTTCTGTTGAAGATTTAAAAAGTAACACCGAGTCGCTTAAAAAGGAAGCAGCACTTTGGTTAGATTTTGAATCTGAAACAGATGAATCTCACTATTACAGCATAGGTTTGCCAGGAAGAACTTATGGTTTGGTATGGCCGGATAGAAGTGTACAGCCCGAATTATGGCAATTAAAAAAATCGCCACAACCTGTCGAAATTAAGGTTGTTAATTTAGAAGCAGGAGATGTAGAAATTTTTAACCGTTATTCTTTTTCCAATTTAAATAGTTTAAAAGCGCGTTGGGCGTTAAAAGCTAATGGAGAAGAAGTGGAGTCTGGAGCCTTAAAAATAGAACTAGATCCTTTACAAAAGAAATTATTTAATATTCCCTACAAAACAAGCCACTTCAAGGAAGCAACACATTATGTTTTAGAGTTAAGTTTTGCACTTGCTGAAGATAATACATGGGAGAAGAAAGGCTTTGAAGTAGCTTGGGAACAATTTGAATTTCCATTTATAGAAAAGAAATCTGAAACAACAGAAAGCCAAGGAGTGTCTGTAGAAGAAAACGCAGATAATATAGTATTTAAAGGTGCCGATTTTACATATACATTTAGTAAAGAAAATGGATTGCTGTCGTCTTTAATTTTTAAAGAGAAAGAATATTTAAAACAAGGACCTAAATTTAATATTTGGCGTGCTCCACTTGCAAACGAGTTGGATGCTTGGGGAACATTTACTACTAAAATAGGACATGAACAAGATGGCATGGGGCAGAACATTGCAAACGGATGGTATGCCTTAGGTTTAAACAATCTAGATCATGAGGTTGAAACCATGGAGATTATTAAAAACAAAACTAGTGTCGGTTTAAAAGTGGCTATATTGGCTACAACAAATCACATTAATAATGCTGCTACTGGTTTCTTTAATATATTTAATTATACCATTTCAAATGAAGGTGAGATAAGCATAAAAACAACTGCATCGACAGAAGGTGAGTTTACGCATTGGATCCCTAAAATAGGACTACAACTGCAATTGCCCGATGCGTTTCAAAATATAAAATGGTATGGAAGAGGACCTTATGAAACCTACCCAGACAGAAAAACTGGAGCAAAATTTGGAAGTTACGAAACTACGGTAAAAGACGACTATGTACCCTACATTATTCCGCAAGACTATGGTAATAAAACCGATGTGTATTGGACTTCTATTAGCGATAATAGTGGATTTGGATTATTAATTAATAGCAATGAAACTTTTAATACAAGTTCACAAATGTATGATACGGATAATATGACTCGATCTTACTACCAACGTCAATTAAAGGATGTCGATTATGTAACCTTAAACTTAGATCACAAAACCTCTGGAGTAGGAGGGACAGCTATTTCTATATTAAACGGGTATAGAGTACTTCCTAAAGCTTATGAGTTTACCTTTCATATAAAACCGTTTAAAAATTAATGAGACCAACCATTTTTTAAATACTCTCTCTCAATTTACTTAAGGGTTTACTGCGTAATATTTTACTAAGTAGACCCTTTTACTTTTTTAACCTTATTTCTACAACAGGATTTTTTATGCTCAGATAAAGATTACACGTTAATATGTTGATTTTACTAGCATAAACAGGTCGTCGATATTCCCTGTTGAATATTTAATGTAAAAACTACACTTTTTAATATTTTTTTTCTATATTTAACAATGTTAAGTAGTTAGGTCATGTGTTTTATAAAGAATCAAAGAACTTTTTTTTAGGTTTATTTATAATTCCATATTTATTGTTTCTTTAGTTTAACAATATAATTAGTAGCAATAACTAGCACTAAAAACGAATCTAGTTTAAAATGTGAATTAGAATTGTTTTTATACCGTTACCAGTAAAAATCATAAACCCTAAGAAAAATGAATTTACATATGTATTACATACCGTAGTTTAAATAGTAAGCTTTTATAAATTTTATTAAAATACTAGAATAGTATTCATTGGTTGTTTAATAATGAATAAGGGATATTTACTTGTCTTTTTTTAAGTGTTATTTTTACACTTTTATTCAGTAAGTTAAAGTAAACTAATTCTCTAAATGATTTAATCCTTTTAAAACCAAGGTGTCAATTTAAATGTAATGACACCATAATATTAACCCTAAAAACATAATATGCCTATGATAAAATAAAGCGTAAACAAAAAAGAATAAAATGAAAAATGAAGAATTAAAATTAATTTAATATTTAAATAGTAAAACAAACTTATGAAAACTAAATACTTATTAATATTCTTTGGAATACTTTTTTCAATGGCTATTCAAGCTCAAAATAGTATTACATTATTAAACCGACCAACCTCCGTAGTAGCAGGAGATTCCATTGATTTCACCGTCAATTACACTAAGAGTTTTTCTACGGCAAGAATTATGGTTAAATTCCATGACACTAATACCAATAGCCAATTAGAATTTGATATTATCTCTGGTATAACCGCTAATTCAGGAACTTTAAATTTTACAGTTTTAGCACCATCAACAATTGGTACTAATTATGAAATTAGAGCACAGTTGTTAGAAAACTGGTCTGGAAGAGCCGATGATAACGGCGCAGTATCAGTAGTAACAGGGGCACCACCACAAGCAAATAGTGTAACTATTTTAAATCGTCCCACTTCAGTTACGGCTAATGATGTAATCACTTTTAATGTAAGTTATACGAAAGACTTTCCAACCGCTAAGTTATTAGTGAAATTTCAAGACACCAATACAAATAGTCAACTAAACTTCGACATTATATCTTCTATTACTGCCAATTCAGGAACCTTACCTTTAACGGTACAAGCACCTGGTTCGGCTGGTACAAATTATGAAATTCACGCACAACTATTAGAAGGTTGGGGCGGAAGAGCCAGCGAGATTGCTGGCGTTACAGTTACAACAGGTACACCGCCGGGAGGTAATAATACACTCGCAATTGTTAACACCCCTGCAGATCCTATTAATAACGGAACTATTAGAACAGTAAACGTACAATATAGTGCGCTTCAAGCAGGTAAAATAGAGGTTGAAGTACGTGACAACCATGAAGTAGGACCTAATGATATCATCATTGGAAAAGCGTCAACAAACATAACTTCTGCAGGTAGTGGCACTGTGCCAATTAACTTAGTAATTAATAACGGTAATCCAGCAGCTGTAAATCTTCTTCGAGTACTTATGTATAACACTTCTGGATCGTTGGTTTCAGTACAAAATATTCCAACGCAACAGCTTAATAAAGGCGATGGTGTTATTACCTATAGAGGACAAATAGGTTATGAAAATGGGCGTTGGCAAAACGAAAAATTTGCGGAGGCTTTAGGCAATGGTTATTATAGCAACTGGTTTGTTAACGAAAATTGGCAAGGTGATATTACGGCTAAATTTGGACCTGCCGAACAAGCATCTTGGGTAGAGTGGGATAATAATGGTTCTTCAGGAGGGCCTTATAGTCATTCGGAATTTGATATTAAAATTCAAAAATTTTCTTGGCATAATGATAAAGATAATGTAGACCGTGGTTATCCAACTAAAATAGCTTCTCTATCTAATAATGTAACCTGTACGGCAACAGGACAATGGGGACCTAACAGTGAAGGTCGTACATTTTTAAACATGACCGCATGGTTATACGATAAATCAGGATCTATAGACAATACGTTTAAAAGGTCGGATATTATTGTACATACTTGGGATAATTCTGGAAATTTAGCGCAAAAGTATGCGGCAGATCCTAATGATAATTTAGAGCCATTGGCTAATATTACCAGTGGAGGTATTACATATCATGTGTTAAAAAGAAATACAGGTGGATATGGTGAGGAAGCAACCTATAATATAGTTCCAACTAACAACCCTAGAGCTGGTATTTGGCAAACAACTTTTAGTACAACACCTTTTTCAGTATCAATAAGCATGAAAGATATTTTACAGAAGTTAATTGTGGTTGATGCTAATAGTGATATACCTGTTTTAACTAACCAATGGTATATTCATGGTTTAGAGTGGACATATATTGGTTCGTCTGGAGATACGGTAGGAGGAGCGGTTATACAAGACAGTAAGGCTAAACTAACTTTAACTTCTTATACTATTCCAGATTTAAATGCTTCATCTTCTAAACCAGCTGGTCCAACAAAAGCGACTAAAGAGGAGACTATCGATTTGGAAGAAATGGTATATCCAAACCCTTTTTCAGATTCATTTACTTATAGATATAACTCAGAATTTAAAGACGCTGTTAGCTTAGAGTTATTTTCAATAGACGGAAGAAGAGTGAAAGCAGAGACCAACACCAACAAAAACTCTAATAGTATAACATTTAATACAAGCCATTTAAGCAGAGGTATGTATGTACTTAGAATTAGCTCTGGGGGTTCCATTAAAACAAAGAAATTAATCAAAAAATAAAAATTTTCTATTCAAAAAAAAAAGTCGCTTAATTAAGTTTAAGCGGCTTTTTTCATGTAAAATAGTCTTGCAAACATAGTTTTGTAGGTAAAGGATTTAAAATTTTGATTATTGTCATTATTTAGGCTAGCAGGTGTGTTAAATTGTGTTTTTATCAGTATTTATATTTATAAAAAACTTAGCTTTAGCTAAAAAAAAATTAATTCACGCATAATTATAAGAATAATTTACACTTTTTTTTAAGTGTGTAAGTTACATTTAAATAAAAAAGTGTATATTTAACAAATAAAAAGATTGTTTAAAAAAAATAGTGCCTATGAATATATTAATTGAAAAGAAAAACTAATTACTAATTTAAAACAAACAAAAATTATGAAAACAAAAATACTATTACTATTTACTGCAATACTAATGTCATTGTCATTGCAAGCACAGAATTCAATAGCGATTGTTAACCCTCCAGCTTCCGTAGAAGGCAACACGTATGTTGATATTACCTTTGATTATACTTTAGCAGAAGTTGGTCATGCATTTATAAGGTTTAAAAATGCAGATGGAAATGTTACGGCAAGCCCTGTTTATGATTTGCCTGCAGGTTCTGGTACTTTAACTGTATCACTTGAAATACCTCGTTCGTTTAATGGAGAAGAATTACCTCTAGATAATTCTTATAGCTATCAAGCACAGTTGTTTAATTCAAATTATTCGGCAACTTTAGCTAGTGTAGATTATAATGGCGTTACGTTAACAGCTGCAGCAAATTATATAGAGTTAACAACTTATCCTACTACGGTAAACGAAGGGTCTTATGTTGATATTACTTTTGATTATGCTTCAGATAAGGAACCGACATTATATGCGTTTATTAGAGTACACGATGCTTCAGGTACACAATTATCAGATACTGGTGCTATTGCTTTAAGTACAGCTTCAGGAACAGTAACTCATAGTGTAGAAATAGAAGTTCCTATAGGTACGGATTACGAGTATAGAATATTACTGTTTCATCCATCAAATTGGGGTTCAGCTTTAGCTACAGATAATGTTCCTGGTATTACTGTAGAAGAAGCGGTAGCACCAGCAAACTCTATAGAGTGGGTAGGTCCACCTACTATAGTTGCTGCAGGTTCAGATGCTAATATTACGTTTAACTACGTTACAGATGTTGCTAATGCACATATATTTATACGTTTTAAAGACGATTTATTTGCCGAAGGTATAACAAATGTTAATCAAATAGTATCAGCTGGTTCAGGAACTTTAACATTACCACTACCAATTCCTACCGATAAGGATGGTTCGCCATTACCTTTAGGCCTAGGTTACCTTTATCAAGCGCAGATTTTTGACGTTGATGCAGGTTATAGTCATGTACTATCCGAGAATTTCGAAGGTGTTTCTTTAGAGGCGGCACCAGCAAATACAGTTGCTATAAATAGTGTACCAAACCCTGTATTGATTAGTTCAGAACAGGATATTACAGTTAGCTATACTAAAGATATAGCTGAAGATCTTTTTGTAGTGCTAAGAATTTTAGATGGTGCTGGCAATGAATTGGTTGCGGAATATGGTCAAGCAATGGGGGCTTCTGGAGATATAGCAATGAGTATTACAATTCCAGAAACTGAAGCTGAAGATTATAGCTTTAATGTGCAGCTTTTAGATGTAACAAGTGCTGTTATGTACGAGAAAACCTATAGAGGGATAGTGGCTGCTACGTCATTAAGTGCAGAAGATTTTAAATCAAAATTTAAAAATCTATCTGTTTATCCTAATCCATTTAACGATTCATTTTCTTATAAATTTGATGACAATGTAAGCGATCCGGCTAGTGTTGAAATTTACACAATTGACGGTAGAAAAATTAAAACAGTAACAAGTGAAAATAGATCTTACGGTAATATTGGAACTGTAAATACAAGTCAGTTAAGTAGAGGTTTGTATCTAGTTCGTATTACTTCTGGAGAGTTACAAGGTACTAGAAAGCTTATTAAAAATTAGTTATTTTATTAGTATTTTATATTAAAAGTTCGTCTAAATTGGTATTTAGACGAACTTTTTGTTAAAAACCATATTAGTTTCAAATAAATGTGTATATTACACTTAATTAGATTAAGAGGAGTCATTTTATGTTAAATGTTAACTGCTTTTTTAAATACTAATTATAAAAAAAAAAGAAAAATTATGAAAGTAAAAGTACTATTACTATTTAGTGCAATACTAATGTCATTGTCATTACAAGCACAGAATTCTATTGCTATTATCAGTCCTCAACCTTCTGTAGAAGCAAATACACATGTTGATATTACCTTTGATTATACTTTAGCAGAAGTTGGTCATGCATTTATAAGGTTTAAAAATGCAGATGGAAATGTTACGGCAAGCCCTGTTTATGATTTGGCTGCAGGTTCTGGTACTCTAACGGTATCACTTGAAATACCTCGTTCGTTTAATGGGGAGGTTCTACCTCTAGATAATTCTTATAGCTTTCAGGCACAGTTGTTTAATTCAGGTTATTCAGAAACTTTAGCTAGTGTAGATTATAATGGTGTAACTCTAACGGCAGCAGCAAATTATATAGAGCTAACTAATTACCCAACTACAGTAAATGCAGATTCTTTTGTTGATATTACCTTTGATTATGCATCAGATATGGCAGCTCCGTTATATGCATTTATAAGAATTCATGATGCATCGGGAACGCAATTGTCAGATACAGGATCTATAACTTTAAATACAGCTTCAGGAACAGCAATCCATAGTGTTGAAATCGAGGTGCCAGAAGGTACTGATTATGAGTATAGAATATTACTTTTCCATCCATCAAATTGGGGGGCGGCAATAGCCTCATTTAGCGTACCAGGAATTACGGTTGAAGAAGCAATAGCACCTGCAAATTCAATTACAATTAGCGATCCGGAAACTACAGTTTTTGCTGGCCGCATGATAGATTATGATTTAAGCTACGTTACAGATGAACCTGCAGCCTATGCATTAATACGCTTTAAAGGGCCATCTGGTAATTTAGAACAAGCCTTTCAGGAAGTAGCAGAATCCGAAGGAACCGTTACAGTAAGTGTACTATCTCCTGAAACTGCCGGCACTAACTATAGCTTACAAGCACAACTTTATACTAAAGGTTGGGCAGAGTTAGATACTTATGATCTTGCTGGAATTACCGTAGAAGAATATATACCAACTGGAGAAAATACATTAGAAATAGTTAATACATCAACAGATCCTATTAATAACGGAACACTAAGACAGGTAGATGTAAAATACAATTTACTGCAAACCAGTAAAATATTAGTTGAGGTTCGCGATAAAGAAGACCCTGCAAGTGGTAAAAAAATTGGAGATGTTTGGATAGAGTTACCAGCAGGTAATGATACCGTTACACTAGATTTAGTTGTTGATGCTGGTTTTCCTGGTGCAACAAACCGTATACAAGCCTTGTTATTTGAAGGCGGTACGTCTTGGGATCCAATTTCAATACCAGAAATTCCTTATTTATTAGTAGGTGAGGGAGACGGAACAATTACTTATAGAGGGCAACCTTTTGTAGGCGATGGTACTCAAAACAACCTTTTTTCTGAAGATTTAGGTAATGGCTATTACACTAACTATTACATAGCTAATGGATGGGAAGGCCCGTTAAAAATGAAGTTTGGTGCTTTTGGTACACCTTCATGGATTGAATTTGAAAATCAGAATACTTATGCTCAAGGACATAGAGAATTTGATATTAAAATTCAAAAATTCTCATGGCATGAGGATAAAGATTTTTTTACAGATAGAGGATACCCAACAGCTTTAAAAGATATAGACTTTCCGTTAGAATGTACTTTAGAAGGGCAGTGGAGTGCAGGAAGTGGAGGTAAAGGTCAAGTGAATATGACGGCTTGGGTTACCGAAACTGGAGATATGTCGGGTAATAGAATTGATGTAATTGTTCATGCCTTTGATAATGGAGGAAACTCTAGAGTTAAATACGATAACGAAGAAGGTAGGTTTAGAAACATTGGCGAGTTTACTGCCAATAATGGCTTAACGTATCAAATTTTAAGAACCTTACCAGGCTCTTTAGGAGAGGTGGCTTCTTATAACTTAGTGCCAGATGCTATAGTGCAGGAAGATCCAAGAGCAGATTATACTACAGATGTGATAACATCTACTATCGATATGAAAAATATCATGGATAATTTAATAGCTAAAGAAGCGGCTTACACAGGGTCGCAAGGACAAGTTGCAATTAATAACGATTGGCTAATTAATGGATTAGAATGGACTGTGGTTGGACAATCAGAAAATTTAGACTCTGAAGGTATAATGATTCCTAGTGGTCATGGTAGATTTACATTTAACGATTATACCATTCCAGATTTAGTAGAAACATTAAGTACGGATGATTTTGATTCTAAACTTAAAAATTTATCAATTTATCCTAATCCATTTTCAGATTCATTCAACTACAAGTTGGATGCTCAATTAAGTGAACCATTAAGTGTGGATGTATTTTCTATTGATGGAAGAAAAATAAATACTAACACAACCTCTTACGGTAATAGTGGAACTGTGTATACAGGAAAATTAAGCAAGGGTATGTACCTTGTTCGTATTACTGCAGGTAATGTTCAAGAAACTAGAAGGTTGATTAAGAATTAAAAAAAAATCAAATAAAAGTTAAAGGTCGTCTAAATTTACATTTAGGCGATTTTTTATTTTTATTAGTATTGAAATTCAATTTAAATGTGTATATTACACTTAAATTTAAGTGATTTTAATTATTATCTGCAGTTATTAAAGAAAACACGCACTAAATTAAAGTCATTTAACTGGTAGATTAACATTAATAAACAAAAACAAAAACTATGAAAACAAAATTACACTTATTATTTATCGCGACTCTATTATCTTTAGGTTTGGGAGCACAGAATGCCGCTACTATCGATAACCAACCTACGGAGGTTGTCGCAAATTCTACCTACGATTTTATAATAACTTACACAAAAGATCCGGCTATAACAGAAGCTCGTATTCAAGTTAAATTTAATACACCTGCTTGGGGGCCTGCCGGGGTAACTTATGGTAATACAACGGTAACTGCTGATTCAGGTACTATTTCATTAAGTGTTCCTGTTCCAGGTGACGTTGCAGACGACTATATTTTAGAATTACAATTGATGGAAATGTCGTGGGCTGGTTTAACTCAAGATTATTACTATGGTACAGATGTAGTTACTACATTAGGAACTAGTGATTTAGAAACAAATTTAAGTAACTTATCAGTTTATCCTAATCCATTTTCAGATTCATTTTCATATCAATTTGAGTCTAACACGAGTCAATCAGTAGATGTTGAGCTATTTACAATTACTGGTCAAAAAATTAAAGACATAAAAAATGCTACTATTTCTAACAATAGAGGTACAGTTAATACCGAAAATTTAAGTAAAGGTATGTATCTAGTGCGTATTTCCTCTGGAGATATTCAAGAAACCAAAAGACTAATAAAGAATTAATAGCACATTTAGTTAAGTGGGTAAAGTCGTTTATTTAATTATAAACGACTTTTTTGTTTTAATTATGCAACAAAAATTATTTTAGAACCATGATAATCCACACTAAAAGTTACCGTATTCCAAGTTTAGTTATAATTTTAGTATAGGTTATCAGTAAATTTCCTTTAATTTATATGGGAGAATTATCGATATTAATTATGTATTATTTAAATATATATGTGGATTTTACACTTATTTTTATGATATTTGAGACTTTGAATAATAGGAGTTTATATTGGAGTTAAATTTTTTATATGTTAAACAATTACAGTAAGGAGGATAAAGTATTACTAGCAGTAGATTGTATAATCTTTGGTTTTGATGGTGATGATCTTAAAATATTACTAGTAAAGCGAAACTTTGAGCCAGAAAAAGGAAAATGGTCTTTAATTGGTGGCTTTTTAAAAAAGGAAGAAAATTTAGATAAAGCAGCCATACGTATTTTAAACCACCTTACAGGGTTAGATAACATTTATATGGAGCAACTCTATAGTTTCAGTAAAGTAGATAGAGATCCTGCAGAACGTACAATTTCGGTGGCATATTATGCGCTTATTGATATCGCAACACATAGCATTAAGCCAAATGGTTTTGAAACCTCAAAGTGGTTTAGTTTAAAAGATGCTCCAAACTTAATTTTTGACCATAATAGCATGGTTGAACATGCGGTATCTAGATTAAAATATAGAACAAAAACAAAGCCCATTGGTTTTGAGTTGTTACCAGATAAGTTTACCATGTTGCAACTGCAAAACCTTTATGAGTCTATATTGAATGAAAAATTAGATAAACGAAATTTTACAAGTAAAATAAATGGCTTAAAAATATTAGTAAAATTGAACGAAAAGGACATGGAGTCTTCTAAAAAAGGTTCTTATTTGTATCAATTCGATCCAGAAAAATATAATGCCAAGCTTAAGGAAGGTTTTGTTTTTAAAATCTAATTTTGTCCTTAAAACTCTTACAGCATAAATATCTACTTAGCCTACTTTCTCCATAGCTACCACCTTATAGTGTAGGCAATACGTCTTATTATTGTTTCTACCCTCATTAAATAAAAATTACTGCTAATAGTTCCTTTTGTTATAGTTCTAAATTTATACTGTTCTTTAAGAGTAAGTGTTACTCATTCAAAATCTTCAAATTATACCAATTAAAATTAAAAAGTTAGTTTCTTCAGGTTTTGTAATTTTTCTTTCTATAGTGCTAATTGTAGTTAAAAGCCGTTAAGCAATTCCGATAAAAGTGTGTTTTATCCTTTGCTATGCACTGTTTTTATTGGTTTTATGAAATAATTTCCAAATGATAAATATTTAAAAGTGTAAAAGTAACACTTGTAAAAAATAAAATGCTATATTTGTTAAAATATACATTGAGAAATGAAAAAATATGTCATCGGTTTAGATTATGGATCCGATTCTGTTAGAGCTGTATTAATTGATACAGATAATGGGGTTGAGGTAGCCTCAGATGTACATTGGTATGAGCGTTGGAAGAA
Source organism: Algibacter sp. AS12 (assembly GCF_046736315.1). Lineage (NCBI taxonomy): Bacteria > Pseudomonadati > Bacteroidota > Flavobacteriia > Flavobacteriales > Flavobacteriaceae > Algibacter > Algibacter sp. AS12. The sequence continues at coordinate 102,099 of NZ_CP151841.1, read as the reverse complement.
TAATTCCTATTGTAACGCCAGTTTAAATCAGTTTAGACAGCATCCCTTAGATCATATAGAAGGTTTAGAAAAGACCATTAAATCGGTGGTAAAGGAAGGTAAGATTGATGCCAACTTAATAAAAGGTATTTGTATTGATACTACAGGGTCGTCGCCAATCCCTGTAGATGAAAATGGAACGCCGCTAGCATTAACTAAAGGGTTTGAAGAAAATCCTAATGCAATGATGGTGCTTTGGAAAGATCATACTGCCATTAAAGAAGCTAATGAAATTAATCATTTAGCAGAAAATTGGGGAGGTACAAATTTCACAAAATACGAAGGTGGTATTTATTCATCCGAATGGTATTGGGCAAAAATATTACACGTTATTCGCGAAGATGAGGCAGTTAAAAATGCAGCCCATTCCTGGATGGAACATTGCGACTTAATGACTTTTTTACTTATTGAAAATAAAGATTTAAAAGCATTTAAAAGAAGTCGATGCGCTGCAGGACATAAAGCCATGTGGCATGCAGACTGGAATGGTTTACCTCCAGAAACGTTTTTAAACCAGTTAGATCCTTATTTAGGTGAATTAAGAGCAAACTTGTTTTCTGAAACCTTCACATCAAACGAGGTAGCAGGAACCTTAAGTAAAGAATGGGCAGAAAAATTGGGACTAACTACCAATACTGTAATAGCAGTTGGCACTTTTGATGCACATGCAGGTGCCGTTGGTGCTAAAATTGAAGAGCACGCTTTAGTGAGAGTTATGGGAACATCAACCTGCGATATTATGGTGTCTTCTCACGAAAATATAGGTAGTAAAGCTGTTCGAGGTATTTGCGGTCAAGTAGATGGCTCGGTAATACCGGGCTTGGTAGGCTTAGAAGCAGGACAATCTGCATTTGGCGATCTACTAGCGTGGTTTAAAAATGTTTTGTCATGGCCAATTGATAACTTGGTGTTAAACTCAGCTATTCTAGATGAGAGTCAAAAAAACAAACTAAAAGAGGAGATTGAATCTAATTTTATAAAAGTATTAAGCAAGCAGGCGGAACATATTCCTTTGTCAGAAAGTATTCCAACAGCTCTAGATTGGATAAATGGTAGAAGAACGCCAGACACAAATCAAGAGTTAAAAGCAGCGTTATCCAATTTGTCTTTAGGTACAAAAGCACCGCACATTTTTAAGGCATTAGTAAATGCTATTTGTTTTGGTGCTAAAAAAATTGTTGAACGATTTGAGGAAGAAGGCGTTGCTATTAATACTGTTATAGGCATTGGTGGTGTGGCTAGAAAATCGCCATTTATTATGCAAACGCTAGCTAATGTTCTTGATAAACCAATAAAAATTGCAGCTTCAGATCAAACACCTGCTCTTGGTGCAGCCATATATGCTGCTGTTTCGGCCGGTATATATCCAACAGTGCTTGAAGCAAGCCAAAAAATGGGAAGCGATTTTGAGGCTACTTATTATCCTGAAAAGGACAAAGTAACAACATATAATAATTTGATGGAATCCTACAATGAACTGAGTTCTTTTGTTGAAACGATCACAAATGATAAATAAATGAGTACCAATTACAACGCATTAAAGCAAGAATGTTACGAGGCTAATATAGAGCTAAACGCACTAGGTTTAGTTATTTATACATTTGGTAATGTAAGTGCTGTTGATAGAGATAAAGGTGTTTTTGCTATTAAACCAAGTGGTGTACCTTATGAGGAATTAAGGCCAGAAGATATTGTTATTTTAGATTTTGATAATAACGTTATTGAAGGAAAGTTACGTCCATCTTCAGATACAAAAACACATGCCTATCTATATAAAAACTGGGATGAAATTGGAGGTGTAGCACACACACACGCCATGTATTCTGTGGCCTGGGCTCAAGCACAACAAGATATTCCAATTTTTGGAACAACGCATGCCGATCATTTAACTTCAGATATTCCTTGTGCGCCACCAATGAGTGATGCCTTAATTCAAGGAAATTATGAGCACAATACAGGTATTCAGATATTAGATTGTTTTAAAGATAAAGGACTTTCTTATAAAGAAACCGAAATGATTTTAATTGGAAATCATGGTCCCTTTGCCTGGGGTAAAAATGCAGCAAAAGCGGTTTATAATAGTAAAGTTTTAGAAACTGTAGCGCAAATGGCAACCTTAACCTTACAAATAAACCCAAGCGCATTAAGATTAAAAGATTCATTAATAAAAAAACATTACGAGCGTAAGCATGGAAAAGATGCGTATTACGGACAGTAAAATAGATAGAACAGTTATGATAGATATTTCACAAAAACAAATATGGTTTGTTACGGGAAGTCAGGATTTATATGGTGATGAGACCTTAAGACAAGTAGCAGAAAATTCACAAAAAATTGTAGAAGGTTTTAATGAATCTGCGCTATTACCAATAAAAATTATTTGGAAGCCAACTGTAAAATCGCCAGATGAAATTACAAATATCTGTCAGGAGGCTAATGCCGAAAAAAAGTGCGTAGGTATAATTACCTGGATGCATACGTTTTCGCCTGCTAAGATGTGGATAAAAGGCTTAACAATTCTTAATAAACCGCTATGCCATTTGCATACACAGTTTAATGCAGAAATTCCTTGGGAGTCTATTAATATGGATTTTATGAACCTGAATCAATCTGCACATGGCGATAGAGAATTTGGTTTTATGATGAGCAGAATGCGAAAAAAACGCAAAGTGGTTGTAGGGCATTGGCAAAGTGAAAATGTTCAGAAAAAATTGGGAATATGGTCTAGAGTGGCATTAGGTTGGGATGAATTACAACATTTAAAAGTGGCTAGAATTGGCGATAATATGCGTGAAGTTGCGGTGACCGAAGGCGATAAAGTAGCGGCGCAAATGCGATTTGGCTTTTCTGTAAATGGTTTCGATTCTTCAGATGTGGTTAAGCATATTAACAAAGTTTCAGATAATGATATCGAGACATTATTAGCCGTTTACGAGGAAAGTTACAATTTAGCCCCATCACTTCTTAAAGGAGGAGATCAAAGAGATTCTTTAATTGACGCAGCCAAAATAGAATTAGGATTACGTGCATTTTTAGACGAAGGCGGATTTAAAGCCTTTACAGATACTTTTGAAAACTTAGGCGAATTAAAGCAACTACCAGGTATTGCGGTACAACGTTTAATGGCCGATGGTTATGGCTTTGGAGGTGAAGGCGACTGGAAAACAGCTGCCATGGTAAGAGCTTTAAAAGTTATGAATGTTGGTTTAGAAGGAGGAGTTTCTTTTATGGAAGACTACACGTACCATTTCACACCAAAAAAATCGTATGTTCTGGGGTCTCACATGTTGGAAATCTGCCCTAATATAGCAGAAGGTAAACCATCATGCGAAGTACATCCTTTAGGTATTGGAGGTAAAGAAGCACCAATTAGATTAGTGTTTAATACAACTCCAGGCGATGCAATAAATGTATCTTTAGTAGATATGGGGAACAGATTTAGGTTAATTGTAAATGAAGTTGAAGCTGTAAAACCTATGGCCGATTTACCAAATTTACCTGTAGCTAGAGTATTATGGGATGCAAAACCAAGTTTAGAAATTGCTGCAAACACATGGATTTTAGCCGGTGGAGCACATCATACGGTGTATTGTCAATCTGTTAACACAGAGTACATGGAAGATCTTGCAGATATAGCGGGGATAGAATTACTTGTTATTGATGAGAGAACTACTATAAGAGATTTTAAAGATAAAATTAACGCCAACGAGGCTTACTATCATATGTTTCAACAAGGATTATAATTGAAATATTAAAGGAGTCTGTGGGTGTTTATTTATTCGGTTTTATTGTTTTTTTTTAGAAATTTCAGTTGAATAATTAATACGGATCGCTTTAAAATGAAGGACTTATACTATAAAATTAATTTTATCATATTATGAAGAATCATCTTTTTTTATCTTATATATTTATTGTTTGTTTCGGTTGTATTATTTTAACGTCTTGTGAAACGAAAAAGCCAGCTATCCCACGAGATTTAGCAAAGCAACAGGTTATTCCAAAACCTATTTCTGTCACTGCTACAGGAAGCTCTTTCGAGATAGAAAGCAACACTTTAATTCAATATCAAACTGAAGAATTACAACCTATAGCTACCTATTTAGCAAAATTGTTACGTTCTGCTTCCGGATTTGAAATCCCAGTTATTATCGAAGATTCTGAAAAATCTTTAAATACTATATCTTTAAAATTAACAGATAGTATTTCTACTAATGAAGGTTATGAAATTGAAACTAAAGAAAGCGGTATTATAGTTAAAGCGAGTATGCCTGCCGGAATATTTTATGGTGTACAAACCTTACGTCAATTATTGCCTGCAAGTATTGAGGCAGCAACCAAAACTACCGATACACTTTTAGTTGCCACAGGAACTATTAAGGATAACCCGTCTTACGGGTATCGTGGTGCTATGTTGGATGTATCTCGTCATTTCTTTGGTGTAGAGGATGTAAAACGCTACATCGATTTAATTTCCGTTTATAAAATGAATCGTTTGCATTTGCATTTATCAGACGATCAAGGTTGGCGTATAGAAATTAAATCGTGGCCAAAACTAACAGAAATTGGAGGAAGCTCAGAAGTTGGTGGTGGCGAAAGCGGTTTCTTTACGCAAGAGCAATATAAAGATATTGTAAACTATGCTCAAAGCAGGTTTATTACCATTATTCCAGAAATTGATATGCCAGGTCATACCAATGCTGCATTAGCATCTTACCCCGAATTAAACTGTAACGGTAAGGCTCCAGAGTTGTATCATGGTACTAAAGTTGGTTTTAGTAGCTTATGTATAGATAAAGAACTTACCTATAAATTTATTGATGATGTTATAAGAGAGTTGGCAGCATTAACTCCAGGCGAATACATTCATATTGGTGGAGACGAATCGCATGCAACAACCATGAAAGACTATATCCATTTCATGAATAAAACCCAAAAAATTGTAGAGAAGCACGGTAAAAAAGTAATTGGTTGGGATGAGATTGCGCATACGGATTTGTTACCAACTTCGGTGGTGCAATATTGGTCTAGAAAAGGTGAAAACGCATTAAAAGGTGTTGAAAAAGGAGCAAAAATATTAATGTCGCCTGCTAAAAAGACTTATGTGGATATGAAATATGATTCTATTTCTAGAATAGGGTTAAACTGGGTAGGATATACCGAGGTGGATAAAGCGTATAACTGGGATTTAGAAACGTATGAAAGTGGTATTTCTAAAGACGATATTATTGGTATTGAAGCACCATTATGGACAGAAACGGTTGAGACTATGGATGATATTGAATACTTAGCTTTCCCTAGAATAATAGGGATTGCCGAAATAGGCTGGACACCAACCGCATTAAGAAATTGGGAGGAATATAAAGTAAGATTAGGAAACCATAAAGATAGATTGGATGCTCTAAAAATTGATTTTTACCCATCTAAAATAGTGCCTTGGAAGTCTGATACTACTCAAAAAACAAACGAAACAATTAACGAATAATATAATTAAACATAAAAAGACCTAACGCTTAAATTTCGATTCGCCCTTAATAGCTATTCATGATTAACTTAAAAAAATACATACCATTATTGTTGCTTGTTTGTTTTGCAAGTTTGTCTTTCGGTCAAGATAATAAATACTTTAATTCTAAGTTTTTTGTGCATGAATCGGATACGCTTAATTATCGCATATTAATGCCAAAGCATTTTGATGCGTCTAAACAATATCCGGTTGTACTATTTCTTCATGGAGCAGGCGAAAGAGGAAACGATAACGTAGCACAATTAACGCACGGTAGTGCCTTATTTACATCAAAAAAAAGTAGACGTCATTTTCAATCCATTGTTATTTTTCCGCAATGTCCAAAAAATGACTATTGGGCAAATGTGCAAATCGATAGGTCATCAAAACCCATAAAAATTGATTTTCCTTTAAATTCTGAGCCAACAAAACCAATGGCATTAGTTTTAAAATTAATGGAAGATATGGTGGCTAAACCTTTTGTAAATAAAAATAAAATATACGTTGGCGGTTTATCTATGGGTGGTATGGGAACTTTTGAAATCTTGTATCGCAAACCAGAGTTATTCGCTGCGGCAATTGCTATTTGTGGTGCTGGAAATCCAGAAACGGCTAAGGCCTATGCTAAAAGTACACCGCTTTGGGTATTTCATGGCGCACAAGATAATGTTGTAGATGCACAACAATCTGTTAGAATGGTAAGCGGGATTTTAAAATATGGTGGGAATCCAAACTTTACATTATACGCTAAAGATAATCATAACAGTTGGGATTCTGCTTTTGCCGAAGCAGAGCTTTTAACCTGGCTATTTTCAAATACAAAAAATTAAGAACATGAACAGACTAATTAAGCCTACTATAATTACTGCGTTAATACTAGTTGGCTTTAGTTGTAATACAACTAAAAGCACTTCTAAAAATAATCATCCTACCGTAGTAGAGTCTCCTTTTGATGCTAAAATAGATTCATTAATGAGTTTAATGACATTGAAAGAAAAAATTGGACAAACAGTAATGTACAGTGGCGATTTAACGGTTACTGGGCCAGTTGTAAGTAACAACAATCAAAAGTATGTTAAAGAAGGTGCTGTTGGCGCTATGCTTAATGTGTTTTCGGCAAAAGCAACTAGAGATTTACAAAAATTAGCAGTCGAAGAAACCCGTTTAGGTATTCCGTTATTGTTTGGCTACGATGTTATTCATGGCTATAAAACTATTTTTCCTATTAATTTAGGATTAGCAGCAAGTTGGGATTTAGAAGATATTAAAAAAGGCTCACGAATTGCAGCACAAGAAGCCTCGGCAGTTGGTATTCACTGGACGTTTGCACCAATGGTAGATATTAGTAGAGATCCACGTTGGGGAAGAATTTCTGAAAGTGCTGGCGAAGACGTGTATCTAGCTAGTAAAATTGGTAAAGCGTATGTTCAGGGTTTTCAGGGTGACGATCTATCTAAACATAACACCATTCTAGCCTGCGCAAAACACTTTGTCGGTTATGGAGCGGCTCAAGCAGGTCGCGATTATCATACCGTAAATATGGGGCAAGATGAACTTTGGAACGTCTATTTTCCGCCGTTTAAAGCTACAGTTGATGCTGGTGTAGAAACATTTATGACGGCCTTTAACGAACTTAACGGTATTCCTGCAACTGGTAACAAATACATTTTTAGAGATGTTTTAAGAGATGAGTGGGACTTTAAAGGCTTTGTAGTTACCGATTATTTTGCAACCAATGAAATGGTAGTTCATGGGTATGCTAAAGACAGAAAAGAGGCTACAAAATTAGCTATTGAAGCTGGTGTAGATCAAGATATGATGAGTAATGCTAACCACTTATACTTAGAAGAATTAGTAAATGAAGGAAAGGTGGATGTAGAACTTATAAACGATGCTTGTCGAAGAATTTTACTAACCAAGTATAAGCTAGGTTTATTTGATGATCCTTATAGATATAGTGATGAGCAGCGCGAAAAGGAAGTTATTTACGAACCTGAGTTTTTAGAAGCCGCACGCAAGTCGGCAGCTATGGCATCGGTATTGCTAAAAAACGATAATAAATCACTTCCATTAGATAAAAATCAAACCATTGCACTTATAGGTCCATTAGCAAAAGATAAAGAAAACATTATTGGGAATTGGGCGGCAGAAGGCGATAGAAACGGAAAAGCTATTAGTGTACATCAAGGTGTGCAGGAGTATTTAGGCGATTCTAAAATTATTTTCGCAAAAGGCTGTGAGATTGAAGGTAAAGATGAAAGTGGTTTTAGTGAGGCTATAAATGCGGCTAAAAGAGCAGATAAAGTAGTAATGGTATTAGGTGAAGATTATGATATGAGTGGTGAAGCTGCCTCTAGAACCAATATAAAATTACCTGGCAGTCAAACCCAATTAATAAAAGCTATTAGAGAAGCGGTTCCTAACAAAAAAATAATTCTTGTTTTAATGAATGGCCGTCCATTAGATTTATCTGAAGAAGATATTTTAGCAGATGCTATCTTAGAAACATGGTTTCCAGGAACTAGTGGTGGTTATGGTGTAGCCGATGTATTATTTGGAGCCTATAACCCTTCAGCTAAATTACCTGTAACGTTTCCTAGAAATGTAGGTCAAGTGCCTATTTATTATAATATGAAACGTGCCGGACGCCCTATGAATCCTAATAATCCTAAAGAAGATTACACCTCTAATTATTTAGATTCGCCAAACAGTCCGCTCTATGCATTTGGTCACGGATTAAGTTATACAACGTATCAATATTCCGATATCACATTATCATCTAAAACTATTGGGTTTTCTGATACATTATCTGTTTCAGCAACCATAACAAACATGGGAGATTATGATGGTCATGAAATTGTTCAACTATATATACACGATAAAGTAGGAAGCCTTACACGCCCTGTAAAAGAACTTAAAGGTTTCAGAAAAGTCTTTATAAAGAAAGGCGAAAGTAAAACCGTAAATTTTGATTTAACCGTTGAAGATTTAAAGTATTACACCGCCGATATGAGCTTTAATGTAGAGCCTGGTGAATTTCAAATAGCCATAAAAGGATCTTCAGATTTCGATTTTAAACACACATTTACATTAGAGTAATTCATAAAACTAAACGACTTTCAAAAAAACACACTTAACCTCAAATAAAAATAAAGACTATGTCAAATTCACAAAACAATTCAACTAAAAACAGCACTTTGGTTCCTATAATTATTATAGCCGGCCTTTTCTTTATTTTTGGATTTGTAACATGGATTAATGGAGCGCTTATTCCTTTTATGAAAACCATAAATGAGCTTACAGATGCTCAATCTTATTTGGTGGCATCGGCATCATATATATCGTTTGTGGTAATGGCATTACCTGCGTCGTATATCTTAAATAAAATTGGATATAGAAAAGGCATGTCTTTAGGCTTAATCATTATGGGTATTGGCGCCTTAGTTTTTATTCCTGCGGCCGAAGCAAGAACATATTGGGTATTTTTATTAGGTATTTTTATTCAAGGTGTGGGTATGACTTTATTACAAACCGCATCAAATCCATACATTACCATTTTAGGACCAATAGAAAGTGGAGCAAAGCGTATTGCTATAATGGGTATTGCCAACAAAACAGCAGGAGCATTAGGTTCATTAATTTTTGGAGCCTTATTATTGTCAGGTATAGATAAAGTAAAAGAACAACTAGGAACAGCAACAGCCGAAGAAAAAGGAGTTTTACTGGATACTATGGCCGATAGTGTTTTTATGCCTTACTTAATAATGGCAATAGTATTATTTGTTTTAGGGGTGTTAATTAGAAAAGCACCGCTACCAGATGTGGAGGCTGAAGAACCAGAAGTAACCGCATCGGGTAAAAGTACTAAAACTAACATTTTTCAATTTCCCCACTTGTGGTTAGGGGTTTTAGCTTTATTTGTGTACGTTGGAGCAGAAGTTATTGCGGGAGATACTATTATCTCTTACGGAATTTCACTAGGGTTTACAGGTGAAGAAGCAAAATACTTTACAACTTACACGCTAATGGCAATGGTAGCAACCTATGCCTTAGGTGTGTTTTTAATACCTAAATACGTTAAACAAAAAACAGCTTTAATTACTAGTGCTGTTTTGGGGATTATTTTTAGTCTCTGTATATTAAATACAACAGGTTTTATTTCCATAATGTTTGTGGCAGCCCTTGGTATAGCCAACGCATTAGTATGGCCTGCTATTTGGCCGTTAACTTTAGAAGGCTTAGGCAAGTTTACTAAAACGGCTTCCGCATTACTTATTATGGCTATTTCTGGTGGAGCCATTATACCACCTTTATACGGTAGAATTGTAGATGCCAATACCCACGAATTAATGGCAGAAGGTGTGCAAAATTCCGACGCCATATCAACAGCAGCAACCAGTAGCTATTGGATTCTTATTCCTTGTTATGCTATCATTCTGTTTTTTGCGGTTTGGGGACATAAATTTAAAAGTTGGAGTAAAAGCTAAAATAAAAAATTAAAGCAGTAGTAACTATAAAGAAAAAAACATGTTAAAAAGTAATATAGACAAAGCAACAGGTTTCGAAAAACGATTTGAAAATATAGGCACTTTAGTTTATGAAAGCTCAACAGAGGCTTCAAAAGCAGTTGCTAAAGAAATTGCGGCTTTAATACGCGTAAAACAAACTCAAAAGCAACCTTGTATTTTAGGTTTAGCCACAGGATCTTCTCCAAAAGGGTTATATGCTGAATTGGTGCGTTTACATAAAGAGGAGGGTTTAAGTTTTAAAAATGTAATATCATTCAATTTAGATGAATATTACCCAATGGAACCAGACTCTGTAAACAGTTATGTTCGTTTTATGAAAGAACAATTGTTTAATCATGTCGATATTTTACCAGAAAATTTTCATGTGCCAGATGGTTTATTATCTAAAAAAGATATAGCCAATTATTGCGATGCTTACGAAGCAAAAATAGAAGCTTTAGGAGGTATCGATTTACAGGTTTTAGGTATTGGTGGTAACGGACATATTGGTTTTAACGAATCTGGATCTCTACAAAATTCTAAAACACGTTTAGTAGCTCTAGATCATATTACTAGAGTAGCAGCAAGTGGCGATTTTTCAGGATTAGAAAACACACCAAGAACAGCAATTACTTTAGGTGTTAAAAAAATAATGGAAGCTAAAAGAGTTATTCTTTTGGCATGGGGAGAAAGAAAGTCTAATATCATTAAAGTTTCAACAGAAGGTGAAGTAACTAGCCAAGTGCCAGCATCTTATTTGCAAGAGCACAATAATGCAACTTTTATTTTAGATCAGGCAGCAGCTTCAAAACTTACTAGAATAAACAAACCATGGTTAGTTGAAAAAATTGAGTGGACTGATAAACTCATTAGAAAAGCGGTTTTAAATTTAGCTTTAGATTTAAAGAAGCCTATTTTAATGCTTACCGATGCCGATTATATTGAAAGCGGTATGAGTGATTTATTAGCAGATTCAGGGCCGGCTTACGATATTAATATTAAAATATTTAACAGACTACAAAATACTATTACGGGTTGGCCAGGTGGTAAACCAAATGCAGACGATAGTAAACGACCAGAACGTGCAGAGCCTGCTAAAAAACGTGTTTTAATTTTTAGTCCACACCCAGATGACGATATCATTAGTATGGGAGGCACTTTTAAAAGATTGCATGAGCAAGGTCACGAAGTACATGTAGGCTATCAAACATCGGGAAATATTGCTGTAGCAGATGATGAGGCGTTGCGTTTTGCAAGTTTTGTTTGCGATTTCAATGATAAATTTGGAATTACAAACACAGAAGCAGAATCTATTTATAAAAAAGCAGCTCAATTTTTAAAGAATAAAAAATCCAGTGAAATTGATACGCCAGAAGTTAGATATATTAAAGGATTAATTAGAAAAGGTGAAGCAAGAGCGACATGCCATTTTATTGGTATTCCAGATGAACAAATACATTTTATGGAATTGCCTTTCTATGAAACTGGCGCTATAAAGAAAAATCCAATTGGTATAGGTGATGTAAAGATAACAGTCGATTTAATTGATAAAATTAAGCCACATCAAATATTCGCAGCGGGCGATTTAGCCGATCCACACGGCACTCATAAAGTATGTTTAGACACTATTTTTGCCGCTGTAAGAGAGTTAAAGCCTAAAAAGTATATGAAAGATTGTTGGGTTTGGTTATATAGAGGTGCATGGCAAGAATGGGGTATCGATGAAATAGAAATGGCAGTGCCAATGGGACCAGACCAAGTTTTAGAAAAACGAAAAGGAATTTTTAAACATCAATCGCAAAAAGATGGTGTTGTATTTCAAGGCACAGATAGTAGAGAGTTTTGGCAACGTGCAGAAGATAGAAACAAAGAAACAGCCGATTTATATGATGACCTAGGTTTATCACATTATGCAGCTATGGAGGCTTTTGTAAGATGGCATTATTAATTCGTTAAACGTGATTTAAAATGAATTCATTAGAAAGCAAATTGGAAAAAAATATAGAAATTTTTAGCGAACATGTATATCTCTTTAAACACAAAGAAGTGGTTGAGATTAACACGAAAGCTACTTATAATAAATTTATTAATTGGGTTTTGGGTGAGTTTGATTTATACATAAAAAATGAATCAGAATTTCTAAAAGTATATTTTCCAAATGGCAGGTTTAGCATTAAAAATTTTAAGAACGAAAATAACAAAGAGGTTATAGAAATAAAGGTTGAAGGGAAGTCTGAAAAGGCTTGCAAAGATGTTGTGAAGCAACTTAATAGTGTTTTTAATCATGTGCTTCGTTTTAGCCAACTTTATGAAATTAAGGCTTAGAATGAGTTAATAAGATTTGATTTCTTAAATCAGAATTATAAGAAGTAAATTTAATATGAAAAAAACAGTATTAACATTAGCATTACTGCTGTTTTTTGCATTCTTATTTGCCCAAAAACCTTATAAAGGAGGCGAGGTTTTTTCGAAAGAAAAAGTGTTATACGGGAAATTTGAAATGCGTATGAAAATGATAGAAGGTAGTGGTATGCTATCTACTTTTTATACCATTGAACATAATTCTGTTGAAAAGGATTATTGGGCAGAAATTGATATTGAAGTATTGGGTAAAAATAATGCTCAAATAATGTCCACAAATGTATTTACTAATGGTTTAAATGGTGATTTAAATCATAGCGCACAAGAAGTAAACCTAGAATATTCATTAGCCGATAATTTTCATATTTATACTTTAGAGTGGACACCAAATTATATTGCTTGGTTTATTGATGGTGTAGAATACAGAAGGAAAACTGGCAATGTGGTAAAACACATGAATGTCCCACAAAGCTATAGGTTTAATGCATGGATATCTTCCACGCCAGAATGGGTAGGCATTATTAACGAAAAGGCTATGCCTGCTTATCAATATGTGGATTGGCTAGAATATTACAGTTTCAACAAATCTACGCAAGAGTTTACTAAGCAATGGCGTGATGATTTTTATTGGTTTAACCCAATACGTTGGACAAAAGGCTATTGGACTTTTGATGGTAATGCGGTTGATTTTAGAGCTGAAAACGTGTATACAGAAAACGGAAATTTAGTTTTATCCATAACCAATCGAGAACAGTCATTAAGCATATTTGAGTGATCCCTTTAAAAAAAAACACTAATACTTGATTTTTAAAATCAATGAACTACAATTAACTATGAAAAAAATAGCAGCATCATTTATATTTCTACTTGTTTTCACATCATTATATGCACAAAAACCTTATAAAGGTGCCGAGGTATATTCGAAAGGAAAAGTACTATACGGGAAATTTGAAATGCGAATGAAAATGATAAAAGGAAGTGGTATGTTATCTACCTTTTATACCATAGAGCATTATCCAGGAGGTTCAGATCCGTATTGGGCAGAACTTGATATTGAAGTTCTTGGTAGGAGTAATGCCCAAATAATGTCCACTAATTTATTCATGAATAATCCGAGTGGAGATTTAAGCTATAGTGAACAGCAAATACCGTTAAATTATTCTTTAGCCGATGATTTTCATGTCTACACCTTAATATGGACACCAGATTATGTTGCTTGGTATATTGATGGTGTAGAAAAAAGGCGAAAAACAGGAGCATTTGTACAACATATGAATAGAGCACAAGGCTATAGATTTAATGCATGGATTTCTAGCACACCCGCCTGGGTTGGTACTATAGATGAAGATGCAATGCCAGCATATCAAACAGTAGATTGGATTGAGTATTCTAGCTATGATCCTTTTACGCAAGGTTTTACTAAGCAATGGCGCGATGATTTTAATAGTTTTGACGTCTCTCGTTGGGCAAAAGCAGAATGGACGTTTAATGGTAACGAGGTTGATTTTGTTAAAGAAAACGCTTATATAGAAGATGGTAATTTAGTTTTAGCTATAACCAATCCTAATGCTTCTTTAAGTGTAACTAAACCGTCTATTTCTGAGTCGTTTACTGCAAATTATTTACCTGCTAATAATGAGATTGCAATTACAAGTTTAAGCGCTGGTAATTATAATACGGTATTATATGATTTAATGGGAAAGCTTGTGTTTTCAAAAAAAATGAACACCTCGAAGTTTTCAATTCCTTGTTCAACCATGCAAAGTGGTTTATATATTATTCGTATTAGTGATGAAGATAAAATGTTCAGAAAGAAAATATTTGTAAGGTAATCTGAAAAATTAAAGTAGATATTAACTAAACCTGACGACAAAAAAATGAAAAATAAAATTAGATTATTTGTTTTGTTTATTTGTATATCTACAAATATTTCAGCTAAAGAATATCATGTGTCAAAGGAAGGTAACGATTTAAACAGCGGTACTTTACAAAAGCCTTTTTTAACTATTAATCAAGCGGTCCAATTAGCATTTCCGGGCGACACTATTACTGTTCATGCAGGTACATACCGCGAATGGGTAAAACCAATAAGAGGAGGTAAATCCGAATTAAAAAGAATTATTTTTAGAGCAGCTCTAGGAGAACTTGTCGAAATTAAAGGCTCTGAGGTTATTAAAGGCTGGAAAAAGGAAAAAAATGGGGTTTGGAAAGTCGTAATTCCAAATGCTTTCTTTGGTGATTATAATCCATATCAAGATTTAATTCATGGTGATTGGTTTATAGATAACGATCGGCCACATCATACTGGAGAAGTTTTTTTAAATGGAAAATCGCTTTATGAAAAGGAAAGTATTGAGAAAGTAAATAATCCTGTTGCTATACAAGACAGTTTTGATGCTATAGGATCAACTTACACATGGTATTGCAATAGTAATGAAACCCATACTACCATTTGGGCGAATTTTCAGGGAAACAACCCTAACAAGGAACAGGTTGAAATAAGCGCAAGAAAAACCTGTTTTTATCCGGAAAAACCAGGGTTAAATTATATAACCATAAAAGGGTTTCATATTAGTCAAGCCGCTACGCAATGGGCTGCTCCAACCGCCGAACAAGTGGGTATGGTTGCAACGCATTGGAACAAAGGGTGGATTATTGAAAATAATGTAATTAGTAACTCAAAATGCAGCGGGATTACCCTTGGTAAAGAGCGTGGTACCGGGCATAATACTTGGACAGCCGATGTGGATAACGTTAATAGAGATGGTAATATACATTATATAGAAGTGGTTTTTAACGTGCTTAGAAACAATTGGGATAAAGCGCATGTAGGCTCGCATATAGTTAGAAATAATACCATATTTAATTGCGAGCAAACTGCTATTTGTGGTAGTATGGGCGCCGTTTTTAGTACCATTGAAAATAATCATATTTATAATATTTATACTAAACGTCAATTTAAGGGTTATGAAATGGGCGGTATAAAAATTCATGCGCCTATTGATGTTTCCATAAGTCATAATAGAATTCATGATTCTGGGCGTGGTATTTGGTTAGATTGGATGGTACAAGGCACTAGAGTGAGTGGAAATTTACTGTATCGTAATGATATGGACGATTTACTAGTTGAGGTAAGTCATGGACCGTATATAGTGGATAATAATATTTTGTTATCCGATACAGCTATAGTTAACTGGTCGAATGGTGGAACGTATGTAAATAATTTAATTGCTGGCGAAGTTAAATTAGTAACCGATCAAAATCGATTTACGCCTTATTTTTTACCTCATTCTACTAAAATGGCAGGAATGAATGTAATCCTTGGAGGAGACGATAGGTTTTATAATAACATATTTACAAGACCCCAATCTAATAGTATTATTGATGCTTACAAGGATTCTAAATTCCCTGTTGCCATAAATGGAAATGTTTATTTCACTCCAGAGGAATTTCATACAAATAATTCAAATAATGAAATCTTTTTGATACAAAATCCGGGTGTTGAATTAATTGAAAAAGAAGAAGTGGTTTATCTTTCTTTACATAATGCATTTTTTAAGCATAAAGTATCATTAATTACTACTGAAACATTAGGTAAAAGTAAAATTGTAAAAACTGTTTTTGATAATCCAGACGGCTCAGAAATTAATTTTGATCTTGATTATTTTGGTGTGAAGCGTTCCAATAATAATATAACGGCAGGACCATTTTTAAAGGTGAATTTAGAGGACGAGCCAATAAAAATTTGGAGTAATAAGAATCTTAAGCTATGAAATGGATTAAAGCACGGACCACTGAAAAATAACATTTTGTAACGCATTATTTAATTTTATTATAACCGGTAAAGAAGAGTCAAGGAATCAACATAATTATAGTATATCATGAATAAATTAGTAATACTTGTAATCTTATTAAGCATAATTAGTTGTAAAGAAAAACCAACCAAAATAATTAGTAAAGAAATACATACAAATTGGAGTTTTAAATCATTAGATGGAACACATTCGGGAACAGCTACCGTGCCTGGAACTATTCATACGGATTTATTAGAAAATCATTTAATTGAAGACCCTTTCTACCGTGTAAATGAAAAAAAGCAACAATGGATAGATAAAAAAGATTGGGAGTATACTACAACATTTAATGTACTTCCTAATGTATATGAGAAACAGCATGTGTTGTTAAATTTTAAAGGGCTTGATACCTACGCAGACGTTTATTTAAACGATAGTTTAATTCTACAAGCCAATAACATGTTTCGCTCTTGGGAAGTTAACATAAAGCCATTAATTAGGCTAGGAGATAATAGCTTAAAAGTATTATTACACTCGCCAATAAAAAAAGGTTTGGAATTGTTGGAAGCTTCTACACACGGTTATCCGGCAAATATGGATCAATCGGAAAACGGAGAAATTGGCGATAAAAAAGTATCCATGTTTACGCGTAAAGCCGGCTATCATTACGGTTGGGATTGGGGTCCAAGATTAGTAACTTCGGGTATTTGGCGACCAATTATTTTAAAAGCTTGGAACACTATTCGTGTTACCGACATTTTTATTAAACAACCAAGTATCACTAAAGCAGAAGCTAAAATAGAGTTTGATGTTACTGTTGCAATTGATAAACCGTTTTTGGGGCAGATAAACATTTTAAATTCTGAAACTAAGGCTGTTTATAAGTCCATTCCTATTGAATTAAATCCAGAGCAAAATATAGCATCTATACCACTTTCAATTAAAAATCCAAAACTTTGGTGGACTAAAGGTTTAGGCGAGCCGAATATGTACAATTTTACGGTTCAGGTTTTAGATGAAGACGATAATGAAGTTTCAAGAAAAGACATTGCATCGGGTTTAAGAAGTATAAAATTAATTAGAGATAAAGATGAAGTAGGCGAATCTTTTCTTTTTGAATTAAATGGCGTACCAACATTTATTAAAGGCGCAAACTATATACCTAATGATAGTTTTTTAACACGTGTTACCAAAGAAGATTACAAGAAAGTAGTTGAAGATGCCGTAAATGCTAATATGAATATGTTACGCGTTTGGGGCGGAGGTATTTATGAAGATGATTACTTTTATGAATTATGCGACAAAAATGGAGTTATGGTATGGCAAGATTTTATGTTTGCTTGCGCCATGTATCCTGGTGATGAAGCCTTTTTAGAGAACATAAAACAAGAGGCCATAGATAATGTTATCCGTTTGCGAAACCATCCAAGTATTGCGCTTTGGTGCGGTAATAACGAAATTAGTTGGGCATGGAGTTTTACTGATAATCCGGGTTGGGGTTGGAAAAAACTATATACCGAAGCACAACAAGAATCCATAGGAAAGACATATTTAGATATTTTTCATGATATTTTACCAGAGGTTGTTACAACATATTCTAATGGCACAGATTATTGGCCATCATCGCCACAGGCAGGTTTTGAGCCCGAAAAATACCCAAGCTATAAAAACACATCTGGCGATATGCATTATTGGGGCGTATGGCATGGGCAACACCCTTTTGAAGAATTCGAAAATTACAAAGCGCGTTTTATGAGCGAGTATGGTTTTCAGTCCTTTCCAGACTTTGAAACCGTAAAGAAATATACCATTCCCGAAGATTATGATATTGAGAGCGAAGTTATGGCATCACATCAACGAAGCGGTATTGGCAATTTACGGATTAAAGAATATATGGGATGGGATTATAACGTGCCATCAAAGTTTGAAGACTTCTTATATATGAGTCAGGTGTTACAAGCGCAAGGCATAAAAACAGCCATTGAAGCCCACCGTAGAGCCATGCCTTATTGTATGGGTACCATGTATTGGCAAATTAACGATTGTTGGCCAGTGGCAAGTTGGAGTAGTACCGATTATTATAAGAAGTGGAAAGCATTACATTACGCTGTAAAAAAAGCTTATGAGCCTATTCTTTTAACCATTCATAAAGAGGGAGAAGATTTAGTTATTCATGGTGTTTCAGATAAGTTGAAGGCTTTAAAAGGTGAACTTAAACTAAGCATTTTAGATTTTAGTGGAAAAGAACTTCATATTGAAAAACACGCAGTTGTTTTAAATAAAAATACAAGTACAGAATTGTTAAGGAAACAAACATATTTAATAAGTAAAGGTTTCAATAAAAAAGACATGGTACTTAAAGTAGAATTTTATAAAAATAACGAAAAGCCATTGGCTAAAAATCTATTTTATTTAGAAAAACCTAAAAATCTAAATTTAGAAAAGCCAACTATTCAAACTGCTATAAACACTAAAGACGGCAAAACTTATTTAAAACTTTCAAGCGATAGGTTAGTGAAGAATTTATACATCAATTTCAAAAACCAAGAGGTCTTTATTTCTGATAATTATTTTGATGTATTACCAAATGAAGAGATAGTACTTGGGTTAACAAGTAAAGAAAATATAGATTTAAACACCATAGAGTTTCAATATGTTTTATAAAGCATACTAAAACTTCTAGAATAATAGAGATAATTATATAGCAATCAACCAAATAATTCAATTTCAGGAAATGAAAAAAAGAGTATCAGTATTACTACTAATTTATGTGTTTGTTTTCAGTTTTACGTCTTTAACGACTGTGTTTTCCCAAGAAAACAAAGCAAAAACAGAATTTCAGGTAAAAGGTTTTCATCTCGATTTACGCATACAAGTCATGACTCCAAAAGCCTTAAAAAGTTTTGCAAAAGAACTTGCTGGTTTTGGTATTAATACATTGATTTTAGAGTGGGAGGCAACCTATCCTTACGAGAAACATGCTACTATTTCGAATGAATTTGCATACACTAGAGCCGAAGTAAAATCGTTTATTGATTATTGTGAAGGCTTAGAAATTGATGTTATTCCGCTGCAACAGTGTTTTGGTCATGTTGAGTATATTTTACGTAACGAACGTTATGGACATTTAAAAGAAGATTGGAAAGAAATCTCTCAAGTATGCCCATTAAAAATAGAAGACAATAAAACGCTTTTTAAAGATCTTTTTAAAGATATGGCTTCTATGCACAACTCAGATTATATCCATATTGGAGGCGATGAAACGTATTTGCTAGGACATTGTAATGAGTGTTCTGCAAAAGCAGAAGAAGTAGGTAAATCTAAATTATTTGTGGATTACATGACCACAATGAGTGATATTATTTTGGAACTAGGTAAGAAGCCTATTATGTGGGCAGATATTGTTTTGGAACACCCTGAGGCAGCAAACGATTTATCTAAGGATATTATATTTATCGATTGGAATTACGGCTGGGAAACCAATCATTTTGGCGATGTTGGGAACCTGCAACAAAAAGGATTTACCTTTTGGGGATCTCCGGCAATACGAAGTAGTCCTGATAATTGGTATATCACTAATTGGGATAAGCATTTTAATAATCAACGCGATTTTATACCGTATTCTAGAAATGCAGGTTATAAAGGAATGGTTATGACATCGTGGTCAACTTCAGGAATATATGGGCTTACGGTATGCGATGAAGGCTACAAAGTATTAGATATGCAACAAATAAGAAATGTATATCCATTATCTGGCTTTAGAATATTAATTGCATCTTATGCCGAGGCTTTAAAAAATCAAGGAGCAATAGATCCAGAACGTTTTGTGGTAAGTTACGCTGCGGAAAGGTTTGGATTAAACGAAAAAGATGGTGCAGAATTATGGAAAGCACTTTCAATATCTCGCGATCTTATTTTTAAAGGAAAGCCTTTGGCTGAAATAATGGCTAATTCTAATACAGCTCATGAGATTTTTTATAAGTTAAAACCTTTAAAAAATAAAAAAGAGTTTGAACACTATAGATTAATTAATGATTTGCGTCAATTTTATTTAGCAACTTATCAAATTGAAACCATGTATAATTCAGGTGAATTTTCAGTTGGTAATTCAGAGGATTTAAAGCCTAAATTGGAAGCCTTAAAAATAGAGTCAAAAAAGTTAGATAAACGATTTAAAAAGTTGCACCAAGGGTTTTTATACGATTCAGAAATTGAAGATCAAAACAACATTAGAAACCTAGCTTTTAATATACTTTATAATAGAATAAATAAAACAAGAAACTAAACGCCATTAAAGAGATAACTTAATTACTTAAGCTCATTATTTATTTAATACTGCCATAAACGGGTGTAATAAATGAGCCATTTAAAAAGGACTTGGCATTTAGTTGGCTTTGTAGTATAACACCTTTGGGCTGTGTTTCTAATAACCACTGAATGGCTTGCACTAAGGGTGCCGCAGTTGTTGTTTGTATGGCGCGTAATGTATGTTTACCCACTTGTTGCGGTTTTATATGGTTTGCACGTTCTTGTCTGCGTAATATGCCTTTGGCATCCTTACCTTCAACAGCTGCATAAATAATTATTTGGTCGTCCTCAACATTAGGGATATTATTTAGCATAATGTCTTGCAGCTCCGAAATATGATTATCGGTGCTTTTTAAACCTTTTAATTGGTTTTCAATCCAAGCGTAATGTCCCGGGTGGCGTAAAGTTTTATAATCTAGATGCTTCACTTTTCCGCTTAAAGCATCAGGAAGATCGGCGGCACCTCCAGAAGTTAGGTCGTCTTCATAAGTAATGCCATTAATAATAATACGGCTTCTTTCCGAAAGGGCAGGACGCGAAGCTTTTTTATTATCTCTAATAACGATGCAATCCTTTAAATATTCAGTAGCCACACCAACTGGACTCCAAGTAAACCCATAAAAATGAGGTGCTATGGCATGATTAGTAATAGCGCCCACTTTTAATTCTAGTTTTTCAACGCGATCTACTTCGTGTAGCTCGCAAAACTCTTGAAACATAAAATGCGCCAACACATCAATATAACCAGGCGCTAAACCCGTTTGCAAAACAAAACCTGTTTTGGCATGTTTTGCTAAATCTATAATTTGGTTGGTCTCCGCAACATATTCGGTAAGGTTGGCATAGTAGAGATTGTTGGTGTTGGCAAGTTTTGCCATAGTTGGCGCTAAACTACCAGGTAAACAATCTAGAAGTGCATCGCCATTTTCAAAAATCGTTTTTGCATGGTCCGAAATTTCAAAAGGGTCTAAATGAAACCCAACAACTTTACATGGTTTTGTACTACCATTCATTATCCAATTAGCCACATTTTTAGCATTTTTAAGGGTACGGTTTCCAATATAAATGGTTGGTGTTACTTGGCTCCATTGGGCTAAAATAAGTCCTGCAGCTTCGGCAATACCACCAGCGCCTGCAATAATAATATTATAGTGCGTTTTCATATTTAAATGTAATGAGTTGATGTACACTAATTTAATGATTATTTGCTGAGTTTTATTTATTTAAGTTACATTTCGTGAGGCTATAGGTAATATCTGCTTTTGTGGGGTTGCAAATACTATTTTACACATATGAAATCAAAGCAAATGAACAGATTTTTTATTTTGATGGAGAACATAGCAAAATTCGGCAGAAGTTACTTACTAATAAGATTTAGTTAGTATTTTTGAGACATGAGAATAAAAAAGTCATTCTCTTTTTTTGTTTATACTGCGCTTGTTTTACAACCTCCTTAAATTAAAAAATATTTGCACAAAAGGTGGTAGATAGTTCTCTATACTATTACAATCTTGTTGTAAATCCTAAAAAAAGTACTGACCGTACTTTAGCATTTAGTTTTCACGAAAAAAGCAAGAAGCAGCATGAATTGGCTGGCGATACCCTAAAGGTTATTAATAACTTAAGATTTATGGCTAGCATTCAAAAAAAAGCTTGGTTTTTTGTATGATAGCGAATCTACTTCTATTGAGCTTTAGAGATATTAAATACTGCTAAAACTGACAATAAGGTATTAAAATCGAAAATTCGGGTATATAATCATTTAGGGATGTTTCAGCGGGAATAGAATAATTATTTTAAAGAAAGGCATATTTCTCCTAGCAGTTTAAGCTCTATTGAAAAAAGATTGAATAAACTTCGTATTCAGTTTAAGGCTAATAGTGCTATTCATTTAGTGTCTATTGTAAAAGATTTAGGTCTTATTTAATAATATTTAACTGCTTTACGGGAAACAGTAATAAAAATATACTATGCCTTAGTACTATTGCATTGCTATTAATTTGCTTAAACAGCATTAGGGGTTAACTAGAAAACTCTGTACTTCTTTTGTACAGGTTTTTTTATGTTTTACATAAAGGTTAGCCTAAACATGTAGATTTGGCATTTTCAATTTTATAGTAAAGATATATTAAAGTGAAGTCTTACGGGGCTATGTAAGTTTTTTACACGCAAGTGTGTATCTTTGTAGTACAAACCTAATAATAAATAAGCATGACGAGTTATTATGTAAATAAAAAGGCACAGGCAAATGGAGATCATGAGGTTCATAAACGAGGTTGTTCCTTTATTCCTAATGAAGAAAACCAGGTGTATTTAGGTTTGTTTAATAATTGTCCGGACGCCATTAAAGAGGCTAAAAAACACTATGCACAATCTAATGGGTGTTATTATTGTTCGGCTTATTGCCATACCAAATAGCTAAAAACAACTATTAACTTACTTGTAAAGATGTGGTTAAAATAATGGTTCCCGCTACCCAAAGTATTAACGATAGTAGTCCGCCTATAATAAGAAAGTGCTTAAACTTATAGAGTCCTGTGCCATAAATTAAAGTATTGGTTTGGTAGCCAACTGGGGTGAAAAAACTAAAGTTTGCACCAAATAGTACTGCAAGTATAAATGGTTTTACATCAAGATTAAGTCCTGCAGCTAGCCCTATAGCAACGGGAGTTAATATAATTGCAGTGGCATTATTGCTAATAAAACCGGAAAGTATCATGGTTATAGCGAGTAAAAGGCCAATTACAATATATGGCGGTTGGCCCTTGAGTATGACTTGTAATTGGTTACTTAACCAAAGATCTGCACCCGAGTTAGTCATGGCAATACCAAGTGGAATCATACCTGCTAATAAGAATATAATTTGCCAATTTACACGATGGTAAATGTTTTCTAGAGAGATTAGCCTAAAGAGTAACATAGCAGCTACACCAGCCAACGAAGCGCTTAAAATGGATAATATACCGCTTGCAGCTAACCCTACAACCATAAGTAAAATAACTAATGCCGTAATTTTACGCTTAGTTGTAATTTGTAGTCTGTATTCGTGCTGATTTAAAATAACAACATTATCTAACGCTCTAAGTTTGCCAATTTGTTGCTCTTGTAACTCTATTAATAATCTGTCGCCCGGTTTTAATGTTATATCCTGAATACTTTTTCTAATTAACCTTTCGGTAGTATTTCTAAGGTTTTTTCTCTTTTTAATGGCAATAGGGTAGGCGCCACCAAGAGACATTTTTCTTATGTTTTTTAAGGTTTTTCCAATAAAACCAGAACCAGGTAATATAAGCAGTTCTACATAAGTCATATTACTAATATTGCTGTTTAAATTGTTATCTACTTCAAGATTCTTAAGCGCTCTTTTTTTATCATTAATAATTAAATCGTGGTTTTGAATGATTCGGTTTATATATTCTAAAGAGCTCATAAGCACAAGATTATCATTCATCTTAATATCTATGTACTTACCAGGAGCATTAATAACTTTTTTATTTCTAATAAGTTTTAAAGGTGTAGCGAGTTCTTCAGAAATAAATTCTATTTCAGAAATATTTTTTCCTATTAAATCTGAAGTTTCCGAAACTGTAACCGAGAAAATATAACTTTCAATATCATAGGTGTTCTGTAAATCATCTTGTTTGTCCTTCGGAAGAAATTTTGAAGCTATAGTCATAAAAACAATGCCAATTGCTAAAAATACCAACCCGTAAGTACTAAACTCAAAGAACGAAAAAGTTTCTACACCAGCTTTTTGAGCCACGGAGTTTACAATAAGGTTTGTAGATGTTCCCATTAGCGTACAGCTACCACCTAGTATACCTGCAAATGAAATTGGCATTAATAACTTTGATGCCGAAAAATTATAACGTTCTGCTAACTGACTAATTATTTTAAGAAATATAATGACCACCGCGGTTGTACTTATAAAGGAAGAAATACCAGCCGAAACCAACATAAATACGGGAGTTAACAATACTAACGGAAGTATTTTTAGTTTTTTAATGAGTTGGGTTAGCCAATCAATTACACCATTATCTTCTAAGCCAGTAGCTATAATCATGAGTGAGAGTATAGTAATTACTGCGGGGTTAGAAAAACCACTAATGGCTTCTTCAGGTGTTGTAAGTTGAAATAAAACCAGAGCAATTATAATTAAGAAGCCAATTTTGTCAACAGGGAAATACTCTGTTATAAATAGTATAACCGTACAAGCAATAATTACAAATACTAATAAAATAGAAGGTTCCAAATATAAATTGTAATAAAAAATGTATTACTAAAAATAATCAAAAAGTAAGAATGAAACGTTATTAGGTAATTATTTATTTTAACAATTAATTTTATTGGTTTTTATAGTTGGTAAAAGCATTTCATAAAAATTAGTAGAGGAGGCATTTTTGTTGTTTTTAATGAGTTAATATGAAAATTTGCTAATCTTACTAAAATTAAAGGTTAAATCTTTTTGCAATTCAACTTTACGCACAGTCAAATAGCTACCACATAAACTATTTTTTGCTTCAACGTATTTAAGTGCTTTTGGTTTATTCAATATTTCGATTAGCACTTATGTTACTTTTTGTTAAATAATGCTTAGGATGAATGAAGAAAAACACTCTGAGACTTTTATAATAATCGAGAGTAATTTTAATTCGCTTTGCTTGTAGGAATTTTAATTCATTATATATAATACATAACGATATCAAATCATATTACTCTATCAAAATTCGATAAATGTTGTACCTATGTTGTACCTAAAATAAAAAACCCAAGAATCATATCTTGGGTTTTCCTTTGTTTACTATGTAGCGAGAGCGGGGCACGATCCCGCGACCTCCGAGTTATGAAGGAATTAAAATATTCCTAAACAGCCTGTTTATAAGGCTTCCCAGATGCTTGTATTCTAAATCGTGTTCAAAAACGTGTTCAGTTTGTGTTCACTATTGTTATTAAATTTTGATTGTGTAAATATAATAAAAAAGCGGCTTGTTGGTTTTTAATTCGTAAAATTATTTTGGTTCTAACGGAGTTTCGTTTATTTTAAAGTACACCTTATCGGGTATATTGATAGTTTTAATTTAATAATTATACCCATTAAGGTGTAATTTTGTATAAATTTATTATATTGCACCCTTAAAGGTATAATTATATGAGCTGGGATAGAGAAAACGAAACAGCCCAATTTGTAAGGGATAGACGCAAAAAAGCAAATCTAACACAAGTGGAATTATCAGACTTTACAGGTGTAGGCTTGCGTTTTGTACGCGAACTCGAACAGGGAAAACCAAATGTTATGACCGATAAAGTAAATCAGGTTCTATTATTTTTTGGACACACACTAACACCAACACCGATAAGCGATGAGACAAGGAGAAATCTGGGTAAATAAAACGTTAGCTGGTATATTAACCGAGGACGATAATGGCTATCATTTCAAGTATGATAAAACATACCTAGAAAATGAAAGCGCATTAGCAGTGAGTTTGACTTTGCCATTGCAAGAAGAATCGTTTAGTGCCGAACACCTATTCCCTTTCTTCGATGGTTTAATTCCTGAAGGTTGGTTATTAGACATCGCACATAAAAATTGGAAAATAAATCCAAGAGACCGCATGGGGTTATTATTGATCACCTGTAGAGATTGTATTGGAAATATTAGCATTATAGAGAAAGTATGAATTACTGTTTAGCATGTCATAAAAGTCTAGAAAATGGTGAAATACACTACCATCAAAATTGCCTTGCCGCATTTTGGCAAGAAGATACTCCTGTATTAGAACTAGATTATGAGTTGTCTCAAATCGAAGATTTAGCAAAAGAAAACATAGCACAACGTATTATTGTTACAGGTGTACAACCAAAATTATCATTAGGCTTTACAGAAGAAAATACTCAAAGTCGTTTAACAATCGTAGGTGCTTTAAATGGTCGATATATTTTAAAACCACCGTTTCAGCTATATCCACAAATGCCAGAGATAGAGGCGTTGTCTATGTTATTAACACAAGCTTGTGGTATAGCAACAGTACCGTTTTTATTAATTCCATTAAAAGATGGTTCGTTAGCTTATTTAACCAAACGTATCGATCGTAATGCTAATGGCAAAAAACACCCCATGGAAGATGCTTGCCAATTTACAGAACGCCTTAGAGAACATAAATACCGTGGTTCTTACGAGCAAATATCAAAAGGGATTATTGCTCACACTCAAAACCCTTTACTTGATGCAGTAAAATTTTATGAACAAGTGATTGTGTCTTTTTTGATTGGGAATAACGATATGCATTTAAAGAATTTTTCGCTAATAGCAAAAGATAGTAAACACTACGACTTAGCTCCAGCTTATGATATGGTAGCAGTTAAATTGCTGATTCCTGAAGACCAAGAAGAATTAGCGCTAAATCTTAACGGCAAAAAACGTAAATTAAGACGTCTAGATTTTAATGAGGCTATGGCACATGCTCACATTCCTGCAAAAGCTATTGAAAATCTATGGAAACGTATAGAAAAGGGAATGCAACAATGGCCGGAATTAATTAATAATAGTTTTCTAAGTCAAGACAGTAAAAATGGGTTATTAGCATTGGTGAAAAAACGAGCCAAACAATTGAAATTGCAATTTATATAAAAGGCCATAATTTAGGCGTTCCATCTTCATTAAAAATGAAATTTCGAAATTAGGAAAAATTTAAAATTTTTTTCAATCCATTCCTCATAATTTTCGTGTTCACCTGATGCCATTTCTGAAGAAACGAGCAATGAGCAATTGGTCTCTGGAAACGATGAAGAAATTTTACCTGATGAAGATACTGATGAATAGTAAAAATTATTTTTAAATAGGAATGCTAAATTAATTTTAGTTTTTAAATTAGAGGAATGAAAGTTATAAAAAACGCATTCCTCTTTTTTTACTTAATTTTTTCGATTCCTTTTAATACAAATGGTTTTAAACTTCATGGTCAAGCACTAAATGATAGTTTAAATTATTACTACGAATTCAGTAAGGATGCTGTTAAAGATAACGATGAAAAGTTAAATGCTATAAATAGGTTAATTTATTTAGCTCACCAAAATGATAAGATAGAATTTTTATTAAAAGGGTTAAATCGTAAAAGCTTTCTATATTATAAAATTGGAGATTACAATAAAGCAATCTCTGTTGCAAATACGTTGCTTGAGGAAAGTAATAAAGTTAACGATTCTTCTAAAATAGTTTTAGCATATCGAAGATTGGCCGATTACAGTCGACTTAATGATAGCCTACTTAATGCTTACAAATTCTATCAGAAGCATAAGGATTTAAATTTAAAGTTAAAGGATAGTTTAGGGGTAATTAGGGACCTTAGATTTATGACTAGTATTCAATATAAACTGGGTTTATTGTACGAAAGTGAATCTTTAGCGGTTGAGGCTATTGCTATACTCGATAAATTACCTGTTGACACTAGAACTACAGAAGCACGAATTGGTCTGTCAAATCATTTGGGTATTATTTATAATCAATTAGGGAAGTATAATGGCGCCTTAGCTTTATATAACAAGCTATTAGAAACAGCAACCGATATTCATCATTTAAATATAATTCATAATAATAAAGCAAACGTTTACAGGGAGCAAAAAAAGTATAAATTGGCAGCCATAGAATTTGAGACCGTATATAAAAATAGTCTTAAAATAAATGATGAACAACATATTGCTCGAGCTCTCAACAATTTAGCATTTGTAAAATCAAAATTCGATGCTCCTAATGCTTTAGATGACCTTATGACTGCCTTAAATATAAGGAAAAGGCATCATGATAATAAAGATTTATTTTCTAGTTATACCTCTCTAGCCGAATATTATAAAGACCGAGGAGTTAAGAAGAAAATGATGCATTTTGCTAAAAAAGCTTATAATGTTACATTAAAAACAAAAAATTATTTAGATCGTATAATAGCATTGTCTTTTTTAATAGAAGCGGGTGAAATTCATGATATTATTGAGTATAAAAAACTAACAGATAGTATCGCCAAAGCAAAACAAAGTAACGAAAACAAGTTTGCCTATATTAAATACAATTATATTAAAAAAGAGCAAGAGGCACGAAATATTGAGCTAAAATTTAAGGATAGCCAGTTAATGGCAGAAAAAGAAAAGGTTAAAAAAACAGTTTTTCAATTTGTAGGTTTAGGAATCTTATTGATTTCCATTTTTTTATATTTTTTAGTTAGATCACGACATAAAAAAGAAAAGCTTCTGCAGGTGTATAATACAGAAACTAGAATTTCTAAAAAAGTACATGATGAGGTCGCTAATGATATTTATCACGTCATGACAAAACTTCAAGGTAATCATAAAAAAGAAACCGAAGTTCTTGATGATTTAGAGCATATTTACTCAAAAACTAGAGATATTTCTAAAGAAAGTAGTATCATAGATTTAAACGAAGAATTCGAGAGTCTCCTCTATGATTTATTGCAGACCTATCATTCCAAAGACACTAGTGTTATTACTAAGGGACTAAAAGATATAAACTGGAAGGATATACATGATTTAAATAAAACGGCTATTTATAGGGTGCTTCAGGAATTAATGACCAATATGAAAAAGCACAGTAAAGCTTCTATTGTGGTTTTGAAGTTTGAAAAAGTAAAAGATAAAATTAGCATCCAATACAATGATAATGGAGTAGGGTGCGAAATAAAAAAGCATAATGGCCTGCAAAATACGGAAAACCGTATCGTATCGCATAATGGAACCATTACATTTGAATCTCAAATTAATAAGGGATTTAAAGCAAAAATTACAATTTAGAATATGTTTAGCAAAGTTTTGGTTTCCGAAGATATGGACGATATACACAGAGGTATTCATAATCTGCTTATGGAACTTGGATGTAAAGAAATTAATCAAGTACAATATTGCGATGATGCCTATCTTAGGTTAAAAAAAGCCTCTATAGATAATGCACCTTACGAACTGCTTATTACGGACTTATCATTTAAATCAGACCATCGGAATCAGCGGTTTTCAAATGGTGATGATTTAATTAAAACCTTAAAACAAGAATTACCACATATTAAAGTTATTGTGTATTCGGTAGAAGATCGTCTTCAAAAAGTAAGGATGCTTTTAAATGAATTTGGTATAAATGCTTATGTCTGTAAAGGAAGAAGAGGGCTTTCAGAACTATCAAAAGCTATTCATGCTGTTTTAAAAAATGACACCTATTTGTCTACGGAAGTAAAAAATGCTTTAAGTCCCAAAAACGAATTAGAAATTGATAACTATGATATTGAGTTGGTAAAACAGTTATCATTAGGGCACTCTCAAGAACAAATCAGTATATACTTCAAAAATAATAACCTCACTCCTAGTAGTTTAAGCTCTTTGGAAAAGCGGCTAAATAAATTACGAATTCAGTTTAGAGCTAACAATGCCATCCATTTAGTGGCTATTGTAAAAGACTTAGGTCTTATATAATTTTTACGGGTACGGGATTCCGTAAAAAGGCTGTCCTA
Source organism: Algibacter sp. AS12 (assembly GCF_046736315.1). Taxonomy (NCBI): domain Bacteria; kingdom Pseudomonadati; phylum Bacteroidota; class Flavobacteriia; order Flavobacteriales; family Flavobacteriaceae; genus Algibacter; species Algibacter sp. AS12. Next base: position 72,083 of record NZ_CP151841.1, on the reverse strand, counting down.
ATAAATTTTACGTTTGTAGCGCTATTAATACCTATTGCTTTCAGCAATATTGAGGGAGAGTTTAAAAGCATGTTTTGTAAACATGCTTTTTTTATAAAATTAGAGATACATGAATACTTTTTTGAAGGGTAGTGTTTTTTTTAGAAACCTACTTGGATTTTACAATTTAATAGATTATTGAATTTTAAGGATAATAGAAATTAATATAACAGAATTATATTTAAAATATAAAATTATACTTTTAAACGGTTGGGTTATAGGGGAAGCTTACAGATAAGTTAGTTATTCAATTTAAGAAGAGATTTAGGTATCTAGAATCATTTTTAACAGCATTAATAATGATATTTAATTATTTTTTGTAAGTTAAATCTGTTAAATTGCTTTTTTTAATAAATTATTTTTTCTCACAGAGATTTAATAAAATATTAATTTTTATCATAATTATATAATATGCAGATAGATAGTTATTTTACTAAGCAAACAAATGTCAGGGAAATTATATTAGAACATTTAGATAATGCAAGTTCCAAAGTATTTGTTGCGGTGGCTTGGTTTACAGATGTTTGTTTATTTCAAAAATTATTAGAGCTACAAGAGAGGGGAATTTCTGTTGAAGTTATAATTACCAAACATAAGTTTAATACAGAAAGTAGAAATAACTTTCAGCTTATAGATGATAATGGTTTTTTTGCAGAAATAGGAAGTGATGACCAACTCATGCATATGAAGTTTTGTGTTATCGATTATGGAACAGTAATTAGTGGGTCTGCTAATTGGTCAAATAGAGCATTTACAGTAAATAATGAAGAAGTAACAATCGTTTCAGGAAATCAGCAAAGGTCTAATGATTTTGTGGAAGAATTTGATCGTTTAAAAGAACTTTCTGGAAAAATAAATAAATACGAAGAAGCACTTGATGTTTCCAAAGCATTTAAATATTTTAAACTTATTAAAGCATTTGTAGATTTAGGAGACACTTCAAATATTCAACCTTATATCTATAAACTAAAAATAATAAAAGAACTAGATCCAATAACAAATTTACTATTAGCTGAAAAATATGATTTAGCATTTATTGAGATTGATAATTTTGAAAAAAAATACACTCAACTTATTGATATTACAGCTATCGAAAAAGAGCAAATTATTTCACAAGTAAAACTTCTCTCATACCAAATAGAAACCTTAGAGATAGAAAAAACTGAAATAGAAGCACAAATTGAACAATTTAATCATAGATATATTATTGAACTCAATCCAATGATTTCAAAAATTCTAGCCCTCAAAAAGAAGATTTACGAAAAATTAAAAAAACATGGTATTGTAGATGATACTTTTGAGAAAATTGAAGAAGAGTTCAATAAAAAGAACAGAGAATATCAAGAGGAATTAGAAATTGAAATACCTGAGTTAAATAAGGATGATGCAATTGATATCAAAAAAATGCACAGAGAAGCTGTAAAATTATGTCACCCTGATTCATCGAATTGTATTTATGAAGATAAAAATGAGGCCGCAAGAATTTTTAATGAGTTAACAAATGCAGTAAAAGTCAATGATATTGAAAGGGTGAGATATCTTTGGAATGAATTAAAACAAGGTAACCCTGTATCAGATGTTGATACGCATTACGAATTAGAATATTTAAGAGTAAAATTAGAAACCCTTAAAGGAAAATATAATTATTTGTTCAATGAATTATCTTTAATACAATCTTCTGAAGTTTGCCAAATAATTTTAAAAATTGATGATTGGAATGAGTATTTTGAAAGTCAGAAAGCACTTTTAAAACAGGAACATGAAATTTTAACAGAAAAATATGTGAAGCATGAGTAAAGAAATTCAAAAGATTGAAAGTAATAAAAAGAGTAAAATAGATTTGCTTAATATTAATACTTCAGCTTTAAGTGCAAGTTTAGGGGATTTAGTAATTCCAAGACTTTTCTATCAATTAGTTATTTTTATTATTGATGGATCGAATTCAATGAATGATGATTCAAAAAATGGAATTTCAAAAGCCGAAGACATTGATAAAGGAATAAAATCTATAATTAAAAGATTAAATAAAAGTAAAAACTCTGGTTCATTTGATATTTGTTATTTAACTTTTTCAGATGAGTTTGTAGAAGTGTTTTCCCCTAAAAGTGTTAAAAGTATTAATCATAACCAATCCTTTAATCCTTTAAATTTTATTGAACCAAAAGGAACAAAGCTTTGTAAAGGATTAAAACATGCTAAAAATATTATCAATAAATATAACGAAAAGTATAAAAATAAAAATTGTCAAGTACTATTACAAATATTGTCTGATGGTGCTATTCAAGATTATGAAGCTTCTCTAGAGGTAGTAAATGAATTAAAGAATATTGATAATACGACGATATCTTGCCAATTTTTGGAATCGCATATAGAAGATGGCCAAAAATGGTTTTCTTGTAATGAAACAACCGGTGAGGTGAATTATGATGAGCCTTGGACTATTGGAAAGGTTAGAAGATATGAAGAGAGAATTGCTAATCGATTTAAAAAATTCGCATCTAATTCTGATTTATTTGTAACCTCTATTGATCCCGAAGAAATCAGAAAACACATGATTAAAAGTATATCAACAGTATCAAAAATAGATTAATGTATTTTTCAGCACAACATATAGATGTTAAATTAAAACAAGATTATGCCGATTTTTCTATTGATGAAAGCAGAAAATCTTTAGTGCTTTGCGATGGAATAGGCGAATTTGAAGATTCGGGAAAAGTAGCAGAAGTTATAGTAAATCAATTTATAGGTGAAGGTTATTCAAGACTATCTGAGGTTATTTTGGATGAAGAGGTTTCGAAATTAAAAGAAAACAATATTATAGGGGGTACCACTTTTATAAGCGCAATAAACAAAAATGAATCAGATAAAGTTCAGTTAGAATATCTTGGCAATGGAGGGATAATCCATCTACATGGGGATTTTTCAACTAACGTGAATTCCGAAGAACCTTATAGATATGGTGAGTTAATGATACCTCATATTTCGCCTAATGGTCCATTGACAAAACATGTTTCCCATAATAGTGATAAGCCAGAACTAGCATCTTCAAAGATAGAACTCAATTTAAATTACTTAGCAGGAAATATAATAATACTATTTAGCGATGGAATATCTTCACTTGAAGATAAGGTGATTTTAAAAGATAATGAGAATAGGTTTTGGAGAAATGAAAATCCTGCTATTCAATTAATTTTAAAAGAATTAAATGACTTTCTTATTTTAAATAAAAACCCTGAACTATTTAAAGATGTACTCATAACGTTTAATAATACTATTCTCAAAAAACTAAAACTTGAAAACTACCTTGAAGACGATGCTTCTTTAGGATTTATAATAACAGAACAAGTGTTAAATCATTATAATTTAAAAAACAATGATTAAATCACTTTCAAGTATCACAGATATATCTGTGATAAATCAAAATAATGAAAATGATATTTTATCTTTTTCAAAAATTGAGTTTGATGATAATCCTATAGGATCTGGTGGTTTTGGTTCCGTTCATCATGTGCAAGCAATAGATGGTATTTCAAAATCAGAGTTCGTTCTAAAAATATTTACAGATGAAGAGCACAAGCAGCATGCTTATGATGTAATAAAAATTTTACATGATAAATTAAAAAAGCGTCAAGAAAAAACAAAAACACCAACATATCATGACTTACCAGAATTATTAGGCCTTCCTTTTCTTGTATTTAAAGGATATGATGCTATTTCAGAAAAGCATTGTGTTGCTTTTTTAATATACAATCTTCAAAAACTAAATTATGAAGATTACGGAAGTGATACTGCAAATTTAGAGGATTACAAAGTTTTAAGTATTCCTGATAAGTTGTATTTAGCCTACCAATTAGCAAAGACAATAGATTTTTTACATCAAATAGAATTTATTCATGCCGACTTAAGTGAAAATTCATTATGGTTTAATACTAATAGAATTCAATTAGCGATAATTGATTATGATAGTGGATTTCATTTTGATATACAAGGAAAACCAACTACGGTGGGTAAAGTAGGACATTGGATTGGGAGTCGTTTTAGGAATATTATAGGACAGAAAAAAGATTCGTCAGGTCTAACAACGCTCGATAGGCTTTATGAAGAATATTGGGTATTAGCAAATGCAACTTTTGAAGTTATATTTGGTGTTATGCCGTTCTTCTTTTTATCGGATACAGATGATAACACAAAACAATCATATTTAAATAAAAATGAGTGGCCAAATATAGATTACCAATCACCACTTTTTAACGAACAAAATACACAACAACATCAAACAATACTATCTTTTATAGATCAATTAGAGAATGGGGGTGCAGAGGAGTTAATTTCTGCATTTAAAACTGTTTTTAATAAAGGATATAAAAACGAATCTAAAAGATTAACAGCAAAAGAATGGAATGATTTACTTTTAAATCTAAATCAATCTTTAGAAAACACACCATTAATTAAAAGTTTTAGCTCTAATAAAACGGCTATCAATCAAAAAAATGAAGAAGTCATATTTTCATTTGAGAATCAAAAATATAATGCAATTTACATAGATGATAAACTTGTTCCTTTGCATCAGAAATCGTTAACATTATCATTAAAAGATAATAAAAAAATTGTTTTAAAAATAAAGAATGATTTTCAAGTTGTAGAAGATTTTATTGAAATTAAAGCAATAAAACTGATTCCTGAAATAGTGAAATTTGAAGCGTCTAGTTATACTAGAAGCTCTCTTTCTCCTGTAAATTTAAATTGGATTGTAGAAAATGCTAAAGAGGTTCGATTAACTGGGGTAGAAACCACTTTTCCAATCTTAAGTAGCATAGATGTTGAGCCATCAATTAAAACGACATATATATTATCTGCTATTGGTTTTTTTGATGAAAAAATCACTGAAAAAATCACAATAAGCATAATAGAACCAGTAATTAAGTCATTTAATTGGGAAGTTAATCTTAACAAGGGAATTGATAATGTAGATTTAAAATGGGAAACAGAGGAAGCACAAAGTATTCAAATTATTCCTGATGTTAATAGCACTATACCTAGTGGTTTAGCTCATGTTCCCATTAGTCAAGAAACCACTTTTAAATTAATTGCAAAAGGTTTGTTTAGTGAAGTTGAGAAAGAGATTACTGCTCATCCCTTCCCTGTACCAATTGTTAAACAAATATTTGCTGAGGCTCCAAAAATTGAAATTAATACAAATATCGATTTTTCAGAATCCAATTTACCTAAAGATTTGTTGACAATTAACAATATTCAGTTTTCAAATAATGTCACTTTTAATAATATTGAAATAAATGCAACAGAATTAAAAAACTCACTTGAGTTTCCGAAGTTTGAAAACGAAAATGACTTAATAAAAAGAATAAGTAAAAAGAAAATTACATTATCAGATATTTATGATAGTGTCTTAATCAAAATGCATAAACATTTAAATAAATGAAAAAAATAATTAAATATCCTTTTCAGAAACTATACAAGTTTTTTCTATGGTCTTCTGGAGCCGATTTAGACATTCTTAAACAGGCACCTACAGATGCTAATAAATATTTCGGTATTGGAGGAACAATAATATTTACTTCTTTAATGGCTTCTTTTGCAGGAGGATATGCGTTTTTTACGGCATTTAAAGAAGAGATCTTTAATGCGGATAATGTTTTAATCGGTTATACCGTATTAAGCGAATTTTTAGCCGTGTTTTTTGGGTTGTTTTGGGGTTTATTAATTTTTAACCTTGATCGATATATCGTTTCAACATTTGGAGTTGGTGATGGGAAAAAAACAATATCTAGACAGGAGTTAATGGAAGCAGGACCAAGGCTTATAATGGCTATGTTACTTGGTTTTGTAATAGCGACCCCATTGGAGTTAAAACTTTTTGAGAAAGAAATAAACGCAGAGATTAGTACGCAAATAGCAATAGTGAATAATACTATTATTCAAAGTGGAGAGAATGATCCTATTTTAACTAGGTTAAAAACGGAAAGAAATGATTTGCAGATGAATATAGCAAATAGGAGCGTGTTAGTTGAGGATAAAAGAGCGTTTTGGGAGGCCGCAAATAAGGATAAAAATGATGAATGGAATCTGGGTAAATTTAGTGGTAAGCGAGGCAAGGGAGGATACTATAACGATTTGAAAAAAATAGCAGACGATGCCGAAAAAGCATATACTGATACAAAAATTAATGTAACTACTTTAAATGAAAAAGACTATAGTGTTATTGATGATATAGATGTCAAAATTCAAAGTAGAGAAGACGCTACGCAATCAGATATTGAAAATCAAAAGACTATACAAGCTCAAAATGATGGGTTAATAGCGAGGTTAAAAGCTTTAGATAATTTAATGTATGAAGAAGTGCCTACATACGAGATTAAAGATGGAAAAAAAGTACTGGCTAAAGTTGAAGTTGAAAAAACTGTGGTATGGTATGCTAAATGGTTAATTACTTTACTTTTTATTTTCATTGAAATAGCCCCGATTATGTTTAAAATGATGACTGAAAGAGGTACTTATGATGATATTCTGGATAGAATTAAACACGAGGCAAAAGTGAAACAACTGTTATTACAGTCCAATATAAATCAAGAAATTAATATTGCTGTGAAAGTTCATGCTGATAAAAATTCTCAAAAATTGAATGCCGAATTAACTGCAAATAAAGCACTATTAGAATCTATAGCAAGTGCGCAGGCTGAAATTGCTAAGGAAGCTATTAATGAGTGGAAAAAAGAGCAGTTAGAAAAAGTAAAAAATAACCCATCATTAATAATTAAGTCATAGATAAATGGAGAAAATTATTAAAATAGGTTTAGCAATACTATTTTTCTTGTGCTTGTTAGATATGCCTTATGGTTTTTTTGAATTGGTGCGTTTTATAGCATTACTAGGATTTGGTTTTCTTGCCTTTAAAGCGAATGAAAAAGGAGATGCTAGAGAGACGATTATTTATGCTGCACTGGCTTTACTTTTTCAGCCCTTTTTTAAAATTGCATTAGGTAGGGGATTATGGAATATTTTAGATGTTATTGTAGGAATTACTCTTGTTTTAAGCGTTTTTAAGAAAAAATAAACTTTATTAAATTATAACTAGACTAACAGTATTTGTGTAATAAGACACGCTGAAAAATTATAAATAGTGTTACTTTTAAAGTCTTTTTCAAATACAGTATAAAACCAAACAATGAACAAAAAACTAACCCTTTCATGGCTAGAAGGTTTCCTTATGGATGCCTGCGATATATTAAGAGGTAACATGGATGCCTCAGAGTTTAAAGAATATATTTTCGGAATGTTATTCTTAAAACGACTAAGCGATAAATACGAACAAGATCGTGCTGCGCGTTTAAAAGAATTACAAGCCAAAGGATTGTCTGAAGACAAAATAAACCAAAGTTTAGAGCGTGCCAACGCCTACCAATATTTTGTACCAACACGTGCACGATGGAATTACAAAACCAAAAACGAAGCAGGACAAGAAGTAAACGATGGTATTTTACACCTTAAAAAGGATGTTGGAGATCATTTAAATAAAGCCTTAGAAGCTTTAGAAGAAGAAAACCCGGATAAGCTTTCTGGTGTATTGACCAATGTGAATTTCAATAGAACCATTGGTAATAATAAAAATGCGTTGAGTGATGAAAAACTGATAGAGTTTATCACACATTTCAATAAAGTGACCTTAACCGACGATCGTTTTGAGTTTCCAGATCTTTTAGGAACGGCTTACGAGTATTTAATTAAATATTTTGCCGATAGTGCAGGTAAAAAAGGTGGCGAATTCTATACACCAAACGAAGTGGTAAAATTATTAGTTACCCTTTTAGAACCTGAACAAGAATCGTCTATTTACGATCCTACTTGTGGTGCTGGTGGTATGCTTATTGAAAACAAAAACTATGTAGAAGCACGTTATGGTGATGCGTCTCGTTTAAGTTTTGCAGGACAAGAACTAAACGGTACCACATGGTCTTTATGTAAAATGAATATGCTGTTTCATGATATTTTCGATGCTGAAATTCTGCAAGGAGATACCATTGCTAATCCATTACACGTAGAAAACGGAGAGCTTAAACGTTTTGATATCGTTATTGCGAATCCGCCATTTTCTGCAAACTATAGCGATATTAAAAATTTCCGTGATCGTTTCCATTACTGGATGCCTAAAAAGAAAAAAGCCGACTTTATGTTTGTGCAACACATGGTATCTGTTTTAAAAGACAACGGTCGTATGGCAGTTGTAATGCCACATGGGGTTTTATTTAGAGGTAGTGAAGAAAAAAGCATGCGTCAATGGTTGGTAGATCGTGGGTATTTAGAAGCGGTGGTTGGTTTACCATCTGGTTTGTTTTATGGTACAGGGATTCCTGCTTCCGTATTAATCATCAATAAAAAAGGAGCTGCACAACGTAACGAGGTCTTGTTTATCAATGCCGACAGAGAATACAAAGAAGGTAAAAACCAAAACAAACTGCGTCCAGAAGATATTGCTAAAATTAGCTACATCTATAAAAACAAAGAAAATTTAGAAGGCTATGCAAGAAAGATTTCTAAAACAGATTTAGATAAAGAAGACTACAATTTTAATATTAGAAGGTATGTAGATAACAGTCCACCTGCCGAATCACAAGATATCAATGCACATTTACATGGTGGTATTCCAACAGAAGAAGTTGACGAGTTACAACCGTTTTGGAATAACTACTCAGAATTAAGAGCAAGTATTTTTGAGGAATCTTCTAAAGCAAATTATCATCAATTTATAAAAGGGATTGATGCCAAAGAAGATTTAAAAACACTTGTTTTAGCGCATAAAGACATTTATAAAAAACGCAAAGCATACACAGATTGTGTAAACGATTGGTGGACAAACAATGTATCGAAGTTAGAAGCTTTACCAGAACAGAAAAATGTGTATGATTTATACAGAGATTTTTCTATAAGCATTGCTAGTGATTTTAGTGCATTGGGTATTTTAGATTTACACAAAAGTAGAGGTGCCTTTGCAGCCTATTGGGATTTTTTAGAAACCGATTTAAAATCGATTGCAGCAAGTGGTTGGAATGCCGAATTAATTCCTGCGGAAGATATTCTACAATCGCAATTCCCAGAAGTTTTAGAAGAATTAGCTACTAACGAAGCCAGACGCGACGAATTAGAAGCGTTATTTAACGAAGTAAACGAATTGGAAGAAGGCGAGTTTGACGAAGATAATTACGAAGTCTTCCCAAAAGAAGTATTAAAAGATTTAAAAGACAACATAAAAGTCTACAACGCAGATATTCGAGAATTAAAGAAAGAAATTAAAGCTTTAAAAATTAGAATCAAGGCTAATGCTAGTTCTGATGTCACCCTGAGCGCAGTCGAAGGGTCTTCTTTAACCGAAGCACTATCCCAAAAACAAAAAGCTCAAACCCAAGCCGAAACAAAAAAAGCAACCATAGAGCAACAACTAGCAAAACACACAGAACTCACCAACGAGTTAAAAACTTGTAAAGCAGCCGTTGCCGAAATAAAATCAAAAAAAGAAGACTTAGTTGCAAAAGCACGTGAAAAAATAACACCAGAAGAAGCCAAAGTATTAATACTAACACGTTTTAAAGAAGTTTTACACAACACCGTAATGGATTATGTAAACCGTTATGAACGTGCTTTAATTACAGAACTAGAAACACGTTTTACCAAATACCAAAATACTTTAGTCAATATTTTAGATAGCAGAGAAGAAGCTGCCAACCAATTAAATAACTTTTTAATGGAATTGGGCTATGAAGGATAGTTGGGAAGTATACAATGTCGAAGAGTCTTGTGATATTCTTGATAATATGCGAATTCCATTAAATGGGGAGCAACGAGCAGCAATTCCTGGAGGTGTTCCTTATTATGGAGCAAATGGTGTTCAAGGTTATATTTCAAAATATTTATTTGATGAGGATTTAATATTAATGGCTGAAGATGGAGGTAATTTTGAAGAGTATTCAAAAAGACCTATAGCTTATAAAATAAGCGGAAAAAGCTGGGTTAATAATCATGCACATATTTTAAGAGCAAAAAAAGGATATAGTCAAGATTATATTTTTTATTCTGTAGTACATAAAAATATTATACCATTTATAAAAGGTGGTACAAGAAGTAAATTAAACTTATCAGATTTAAAATGTGTAGAAATTGAATTTCCACCACTACCACAACAAAAAAAAATAGCAAAAATCCTATCTACAGTAGATAACGTTATAGAAAAAACCGAAAGCGCTATTGCCAAATACCAAGCCATAAAACAAGGCTTAATGCACGATTTGTTTACACGTGGTATAGATGTTACTACAGGTAAATTACGTCCAACACCACAAGAGGCACCACAGTTGTATAAAGAGAGTGCTTTGGGTTTGATTCCTAGGGATTGGGAGGTTGAGGAATTAGTTAATCTAACTAAATTAGTTACTGATGGGGCACATTTTAGTCCAATACCTCAAGAAAAAGGACTGCCTATCGGAAATGTAAAAGATATGCGTGATTCAAATTTCGATTATGATAAATGTACCAAAATACTGCCTGAAGTATTTAAACTTTTAGTAAGGCAAAATTGTAGTCCGATTAAAGGAGATGTCTTGTTGTCTAAAGACGGAACAATAGGAAAAGTGATTCACTTTGAAGATGATAGAGAAATTGTTCTCTTGTCTTCAATTGCAATAATTAGAGTCAATGAACTTATTGATTCTAGATATTTATCTTGGGCATTACAGAGTGAGTATTTCGACAAAGCTTTATACGCTTTGTTATCTGGTAGTGCATTAAAAAGAATAACACTAAAAGATATTTTAAAAATAAAACTTCCTTTTTCAAAAGATATTGAAGAACAAATTCAGATAGCTTCTAGACTAGAAAAGATTAAAGACAAAATCCAAACTGAACAACAAGCATTAGCCAAATACCAACAACTAAAAGCAGGTTTACTGCAAGATTTGTTAACGGGTAAGGTTGCGGTTAGTGTGGATTAAAAAAGATGAAAAGTAGCTATGACATTTAAAGAAGACGTTGATAATCTAATAAAAGAAAAAATCAAATTTTATAAAGATAATAGAGATCATATTATAAGAGATTACACTGATGAAAAAGAATTAGCTAAAGAATACGAAAGCAGGCAATTATTAGAATTATTACAAAATGTAGATGATACAGGTTCTAAAAAAGCGCAAATAACTTGGGACAAAGAAAATAATACGATTGCCATAGCAAATATGGGAGAATCTTTTTCGGCTTCTGGTATAAAATCTATAATGTTAGGGCATTTTAGCACAAAAATCAAACCTCATTTTATTGGTAATAAAGGACTAGGTTTTCGTTCGGTGTTAAATTGGGCAGAAGATATTAATATATACTCAAATCAATGTAAAGTTACATTTTCAGAAAAAAATGCGAAGACAGTTTTTGAAGAAAAATTAAAGTTAACAGACGAACAAAAAAAAGAATTACGACAGGCAAAAGGTTTAAAAGATACTGCCATTCCTTTTCCTGTTTTAGCGATTCCTACAATTAACTACGATACAAATAAAAACCATTGGAAAACAATTGTAGAAATAAAATATAAAACTTCAGCTGCAGACAGTATTAAAAAGCAAGTAAATGAGTTGTGTGCAGAATTATTATTGTTTTTAAATAATATAGAAACTTTAGTGATTTCAATTTTTGGAGAAGCAGAACTAACATATACAAGTCAGCGTAAAGAAAAAGAAGATTATTCTGAAATTACCATAAATGAAACCAGTTGGAAAGTTTTTACCAAAGAAAAACCACTACCAGAAAAATTACAAGATAAAGAAAAAAGTGATCTACAGAAATATCAAATAAAGATCGCTTTTCAAGAAGATTTATCAGATAGATATTATAAATTATTTAATTATTTTCCGACAAAAGTCTCTGTGTCTTTACCTTGTATTATTCATTGCACTTTTGAACTTAATAGCTCTAGAGATTATTTAAACCCTTCTGATGTTAATATTTTTATTTTAAAAAAACTCAGAAAGCTTTTGAAAAAATGTGCAGTCCATTTAACAAAAAAACAAGTAGATTGGCGCCCTTTTAAATTACTTACACCTTTAGAAAAAAGTACGGATAGTGAGTTGATAGCCGATTTTTACACCAAAATTGATAAATTAAAAAAAGAAACAAAAGTATATCCTGCCATAAGTAATAATTACATACCACTTAGTAAAGCAATATACTACAACAATGATTTTAATTCATTTTTTAAGGATAACTTTAAAGACACGCTTCCAGATCTTATTTTACCATTAGAAGATGGAATTGTAAATGAATTTAAAAACGATACCTATAAAAAAGAATATTTAGTTGAACAAATAGACAAGCTATCTTGCAAAGGTATAAGTATAGCACAAAGAGCACAACTTATAATAATATTAAATGAGGTATATAAAAGTGATACTACTGAAGAGTTATTCTCTCTTTTAATTAACCAAAAAAAGAAAGAAGTTATACCCAAAACCACTACAACATTTACACCAGTAAAAAGAGCCAAGGAAGAATTTGAAATTCCAGATGAAATTAAGGTAGATTTTATTAACACTGATTTATATGACGCTATTTTAATAAAAATTAAAGATGGATTCGATAAGAAAGAACCTGAATCAAGAGAATTTCAAAGGGCAATAAAAAATGTAGTTAATATACAGCCTTATGATAGTAACAATGTTATTGATAAAGTAATAACAGGAACTAGACAAGAGATTGCAAGTGCTAAAACTGAAAATGATAAAAGAGTTTTAGTAAAGGAAATGGTAAAAGCATTATATATTAATTTCCCTAATATTGATAATAAATTAGAAGTGCTTAAAACCGAAGTACCTTTATTAAATAAAAATAATGAGGTTACAAGTGCTGATGCTCTTTTTTTAAGTGAAACGTATCCATCTGGAGCAATAACAGCTATTATTTTTGAAGACCTATATGAGGATGACGATTATGTATTACCCTTAAATGAATGGGGACTTATAATTGATAATACACAAGAAATTGAAACGTTTTTTTTATGGTTAGGTGTACATAAATACATTAAAATTGGTAAAAAATCATTAGCGAATAACTGGGCAGAAAATGAATACATAGAAACAGTTTTTTCTAAAGGAGTTATAAAACCAGATAATTTTGATATTAATAGAATTTCTAGAGAATCGGAAGTGTCTTTTATTAGTGATTTTAACCTTATTAAAGAAATAGATGTAAATAAACTCTTGCTATTAGTTTTAAAAGATGCTTTTTTAAGAAAACAAATAGAAAATAATGAGGAACATTTACACTGGTTTTACGTTACAAAAAAACCTGTTATTTCAACACAAATTTCTTATATAAAATATCAATTTTTAAAACATGAAATCTTCACTTCTTACATTATTCAAGATACAAATGAAACACTTAAAAGTATTATAAATAAAGGTATTTCCATTGATTATGCTTGGTTAAAACAATATGGTTATGATTCAATTACTGTAAATTCAATATTAATACAATTAGGTGCAAAAGACACTATTGAAACTTTACACCCTGAATTATTATATAAAGTTTTGTTGGATTTACCATCTCAATTTGATAGGACTAAACCAAAAGGAGTTCAAAATCTATATAAAGTTGTTGTTGAAGCATTAGAAGAACAAGACATAATTATTGATATACCAGAAGGTTTAGAATTATATGCAAAAAAAAATGGAGAAACTGTTTTACTGCCTGCTTCAGAAATTTATTATGCTAATAATAGTGTATTGCCCAAAAAAATAGAGAAGTCAATTCCTATTTTAAATTATCCCAAACGAGGCGGTCAAGATAAATTAGAAAAATATTTAGGAATTCAAATTATTAACCCTTCTAATTTAGTTTTAAATGATGATTATGAAGTTTCCACAGAAATAGATAACGAATTTCAAAAATTACTAGAAAAACTAAAGCCTTCTTTATTAGCATATAGATTGTATAGTAAAAGCTTGAAAAAAGAAATTTTGACCAAAGAAGCAATTCAACAAAACGTTAACTATTTAAAAAACACCTCAATTAAATTAGTAGAAAGTGCAACATACACTTATAGTAAAGAAAATAATATAGCTCTTGAAAATTATGATTTCGTAATTTTTAAAAACATTTTTTTTATAAAGATTCCACAATATGATAGCTTAAAAGAGTTGCTTAAAGTATCTGATTTCTCAGATGCTTTTGCAGAGATAATGAGTATTCAATTTAAAGTAACCGATTTAAAAAATGACTTTAGATTTTTAATTAGAAATGATATTAAAGATACCATGCATTTAATTAAAAAGGATTTTGATGAAGAAAATTTATCTGTAGTGCTTAGTTTTTTTGGTGTTTCAGCTATTGAAATGAATTTTTGGAAACCAATTTTTGAACATAAAGGGATTCCTTTAAAAGAGGAGTTTACAAAACAAGAAGAGTTAATAAATTATATTGAAGAGAAATTAACGATAGAAATTCCAAATTCGTATAATCAATTTAATTTTGAAGAATGTAATAATGAACAAACTTATAGTTTTATTAAATATCTAACAATAAAACTAGGGAGTAATGTTGAACAAATTTATCCGCAAGGCATTGAGAAATGGCATATTGAGAATATACGAAATGTTAGAGAAGATTACGAAGAATTAATTAAGCAAGAATTATGGTATTGGTTAAACGAAAACAAAGAAGAACAAAAACATTTTTTAAGTTTTATTGATAAATTCACATTAGAACCTTTAGAAAATTTTCTTAACAATCAATCTAAATTTTCAATAGTTATAGATTATAAAAAAGTGCTTTCAGACTTTATAAATAAAAAACTTCCAATAACATTTCAAGCAAAAAATAATAAAGAAGTCAATATTGAAAATAAATACAAATCGCTGTTATTAAAATATAATTTTGATGTAAATGATATTAAGAATGATATAAAAAGTTTATTATATTTTGTAGATAATGAGAAAACTATAGAATCATATTTGAAAGATAATACTAATGATAAAGGAACTGAAAGTGAAGAAGAAATTGATGATGATGAAACAACATTGGATTTAATTGATGCTTCGCTAGAAAAAACAGAGAAGCAACCAAAAAAATCAAAGAAGAAAAAAAGAAAGAAAACTCGTAAAACCCATAGTAAGAAAAATGATGATGCTAAGAGTTTAAGCGGAAAATTAGCTGAACAGAAAGTTTTAAAAGCTTTCAAGAAAGAATATGGAAATAAAAATGTAAAATGGGTTTCTGGTTTTTCTGATATTTCAAATCCCAACGATGATTTGCAATATGATATCACATATAAAAACGAAAGCAACATTTGGAAGCATGTAGAAGTTAAAGCATTATCAAAAGATAATTCTTTTATTTTAACTCAACCAGAAAAAGAGCATGGCATTGAAGAAAATGACATTTATGAGTTTGCTCTAGTTAGTAACAAAGGTATTTATAGAGTTTATAGTCCTTTTAATTTTGATACTACTGAAAGTTTTGAATCAAATAATTCATTTACAGCACAACCAAAGGATTATACTTTACATTTTAAAATAAAAGAGAAGTAATATGGCAGAATACATAAACGTCGAAAAACCTTTTTTAGAAAAACTAAAAGACCTCAATTGGCGCATCATAGACCAAGGGAGTTTTGGTATTCCACAAAATCCGGCGAAAAGTTTACGATCTAGTTTTAAAGAGGTAACACTGAAACAAGAGTTTATAAAAGCGGTTAAAAAGATAAATAGTGTTAATGGAGTTGAGTGGTTAACCGAGAAGCAGTTAGACGATTTATATAATGAAACCATTGCAACCGAAAAAGCAAACTTATCGTTATTAGAAGCTAACAAGCAAGTCTTTGAAAAATTAATTGGTGTTACCAAAACCACAGTTGCCAAAAACGAAGTCACAGGAGAAGAAAATCCATTAGTAAAACTAATAGATTTTAAAGATTGGGACAGCAATGAGTTTGTAGCTATTAATCAGTTTAGAATTGTTACTCCTGGTGGACCAAGAGAAGGTATTATTCCAGACATTGTGTTATTTGTAAATGGCTTGCCTTTTTCTGTAGTAGAATGTAAAGATGTAGAGGTTGCAGATCCTATTTCGAGTGCTGTAGATCAAATAATGCGTTATGCCAATACACGTGAGGATGATTTTGGAATTAAAGAAGGTGAAGAACGTTTATTTTATTACAACTTATTTAGTATTGCAACGCATGGCGAAGAAGCTCGTGTAGGTTCTATTTCAGGCGATTTTGAGTATTATTTAAACTGGAAAGATATTTTTCCTGAAGTGTATAAAAATGTAGATGTTTTAAACTATGAAGCAGAAGAAACTGCTAGGTATCAAAATAACGGATTACATAATGACCCAAGAGTACGCCAAGAAGTTTTAATAAAAGGCATTTTAAACAAAGAAATCTTATTAGATATTTTGCAACATTTCACTTTATTTATGGAAATAAAGGAAGGTATTGAAATTAAGGTGGTCTGTCGTTATCAACAATACAGAGCAGTTGGTAAAATATTAGATAGAATGCGTAACGAAACTTCAGGAAAAACACGCTCTGGTGTGGTTTGGCATACACAAGGCTCTGGTAAGTCGCTTACCATGGTGTTCTTTGTTCGTAAGTTACGTTCGCAAGCAGACTTGAAAGATTACAAGGTGATTATGATGGTAGATCGTAAAGATTTAGAAAAACAACTCTCTGCCACAGCGCGTTTAACCAATGAGTTTAAAGAAGCTAATATTGTTGGTTCTCGTAAAGAGTTAGTGCCAAAGTTAAGTGGAAATGCGTCTAACCTTAATATGGTCATGGTGCATAAATTTGTGCAAGAAGAATTAAAACATTCTAAAGCATTAATGAAAGCTTTTGTAGAAGAAGGGAAAGTACCCGAATTTAAGCCTTTTGATGTTGTTAATACATCTGACAGAATAGTCATACTTATTGATGAAGCACATAGAACACAAGGTGGAGATATGGGAGACAATTTATTTACTGCTTTTCCACATGCCACAAGAATAGCCTTTACAGGAACACCTTTGTTAACCGATAGACACAAACAAAAAACACACGAACGTTTTGGAGGAACAGGTGAGTTTATTGATACATATAAAATTAGAGAAGCAGTAGATGATCGTGCTACTTTAGATATTATATATATTGGTAAAACTACAAACGATAATATTAAAGACAAAAAGGCTTTTGATGACGAATTTGAAGATGTCTTTAAAAAACAAAACAAAGAGGAAAAAGAAGAAATTCAGAAACGTTACGGAACCATGCAAGCCTATTTGGAAAACATGGACCGTTTACGAAAAATTGCCAAGAACTTAGTAAACCATTATGTGAATGACATTTTGCCAAATGGTTTTAAAGCGATGGTTGTTGGAAGTTCTATAGTTGCAGCAGCGCGTTATCAATTTTTAATAGCTGAAGCTTTAAAAGAACGAGCAGAAGTAGAAAGGAATAAGCCTAAACCAGATTTAGATTTAATTAAAAAGATAGAATTTTTAAAGATTGGTACAATTGTTACCAAACAAGATAATAACGAACAAGCGTTTATAAGTGCAGCTCGTAAAAATGCTAAAGAAATAAAAGCGGTTGACAACTTTAAAAAAGATTTTGATTATAGTATAGATGAAGAGGGTAATTATTTAAAACCAGAAACTGGTGTGGCATTCCTATGTGTTTGCGATAAGCTATTAACAGGTTTTGATGCATCAATTGCCCAAGTCATGTATTTAGACAAAAGCATTAGAGAACATGATTTATTGCAAGCGATAGCACGTGTAAACCGAACTAAAAAAGATAAAACACATGGTATTTTAGTAGATTACTATGGTGTTTCTAACCATTTAAAAGATGCTTTAGATATTTGGGGAGCAGAAGATGAAGAAGATATTAAAGAATTATTGGAATATTTTAGAGATATTAATAAAGAAATTCCTGTTTTAGAAGCACGTTACAATAGAATGCTTCAGTTGTTTACAGATAAAGGAATAACAGAATTTAAAAAGTTTGCAGAACAACGAATGCCTGACAAGGATGAAGAATTTCAATTGGCAGAAGATTGTATTACGTTAGCAGAATCTATTCCCTTTAGAGCACAATTTGATACGTATATAAAAGCCTTTTTTGATAGTTTAGATTTGTTGTTTAATTCTGAGGCTGCAAGAAAGTATTATATTCCTGCTAAGCGTTTTGGGTATTTATTAGTGCGTATTAAAAACCGTTACAAAGATCCAAGCATGGACTTAAAATGGGCAAAACCTAAAGTGCGCAAAATGATAGATGCACATTTAGAAACTTTAGGTATTGATAGTCGTGTAGCACCTGTTAGTTTATTGTCTAAAGATTTTTCAAAAGAGGTAGGTAAATTGGGTAAAAACTCAAAATCTAAAGCATCGGAAATGGAACATGCCATTAGGCGACATATAAAAGTAAATATCAATAAAGATCCAGCTTTATACAAACGTTTCTTAAAACGCATGGAAGAAATTATAGAACGTTATCAAGGTAATTGGGATGCTATTGTAGAAGAGTTTGAAAAAGTAAGAGAAGATTTAGCAAAAGGCAGACAAGGAGAAAATGAAGAAGAAGGCTTAGACGAACAAGAATTACCATTTTATGATTTTATAATCTTTAGTGCGTTTAAAGATGAAGTAATAACAGAAGCGGAAAAAGTAGCTTTAAAAGAATTAACAAAAGAATTGGTACATCTTTTACAAGACGCTATTAATAAACCTAACTTTTGGGGAGGAAGACCAGCGGAAATTAGAAAATTACAAGGAGAAGTAGAAGATTTAATTTCATTTAACGACGTTGATAAAGTTTCAAAATTACATGCAAAATTATGTGTGGAAATCATGAATTTAGCAAAACGTAGACATCAAGAATTAATCAAGTAAATGATAGTATCAGGATTAGACATAGTTATTCAAAAAAGCGAACGTAAAACAGTAAGTATCTATATAGAACGAGACGGTACTGTATCTGCACGTGTTCCTGAAAAACTAAAAGATGAAGAAATTAGAGATATTCTAAAAGCAAAAGAATATCAAATCTTTAAAAATTTAGCAGAGTGGGAGCAATTGAATGAGAATGCAGTAGAAAGAGAATATGTAAATGGACAATCATTTTTATATCTAGGACGTAATTATCGATTGAAATTGGTAGATGAAAAATTGGAAGGTGTTCAGTTTAAAAAGAATGCATTCTTCTTAAACAAATTGGATAAGCATAAAGCAAAGGAGCTATTTGTTAAGTTTTATAAAGATAAATTGAATAGTAAAATTCATCCAATAATCGAACGCTATAAAAATCAATTAGGCGTAGAACCAAATGAAATAAAAGTCATGGAGTTACAAAATCGTTGGGCATCATGTATGACAAATGGAAACGTAAATTTTCATTGGAAATGCGCCATGGCACCAATTGATGTATTACATTATATTGTAGTCCATGAGTTGGCACATTTAATTTATAATAACCATTCACAAGCTTTTTGGAACGAAGTAGATAAAATATTACCCAATTATGACGAGCAAGTAAATTGGTTAAAGATTAATGGTGTTGGTATGGATTTGTAATTACCAATTCTCCATGGTTCTATAACTCATTTTAGATTCTTTTTCTCCTTTTCTAAGGGTACCATATTTGTTTTTAATGTAGTTTTTATAAAATAATCTAAATTTTTTAAGGTTACCATCCCAGTCGCTGTTTTTTGAAATTTCAAATATATTATCTTTATCTGTTTTATGTTCTGGGTAATGATAATAATTGAAAAAGTCTTCTCTCACTAAAGCTAGAATTTTATCTTCTTTTTTACCTAAAAGTCTATAATTATGCCAATTAATAGCAATTTTATCTAAGTCTCTAAAATTACCATACAAAGGGCTTTCTAGTTTCTTTAGCCAGATTTTAAGGTCTTCAGGGTATTCTTTGTGATTTTTAAAATCCATTTTATCCCAAGATTTTTGGAAATCTTCCCATATAAATATATTAGATTCTTGAAAAGTTGGCATTTTTACTGCAAATTGACAAATTCTATCGAAGAACTTATGTGTTAAAAAGGTTTCATTATCACGTAAAGTAGTAATGTCTTTTGTTGATGTAAATGCAATTCTTATTTCAAATTCCTTTTCTTTAAAACCAAACATTCCCCCTTGCCCTGTAGAAATTCCATTAAATAACAAACCTTGACTTTCTTTATTAAGTTCCTCTATATCTGAAATTACTAATAAACCTTTATTTGCAGTTTTAAATAGTTTAACCCAATCATCTTCATTGTATTTATTAGTGTTAAAAGCAGAAATAAATACTAGTTCATTTAAATTCTTGTCATCTTCTTTATGTAAACTTTGAATTTCTTTTAACCAATGTGCTTTTCCTGTACCTCTAGATCCTAAAATTAAAATTGAAAACCTTCCAGGGTTAGTTAAATAAGAGTTTAATTTAATAATAGCATCTTTTCTTTGTTTGGTTTCGTTTTTTATAATATTTGATATTTTGTTTAACATCGCGTATTTATTTGTTTGTTATTGCGTATATGTTTCAAATATACATGTATTTGATTTCTTTGTAGGAAATAATAATAATAATAATTAAAACCAAAAATTATGAGTAAATCAAAACCAATGACAAGAACGGCAGCTTCAAGAATTCAAAGTAGTACTGCAAAAACATCAAATTCAGGAAATGTAGCAAAAGGAAGTTTTGCTGCAAAAGCACAAAGTGCAGCAGCGAAAAACTTTAAAAAGTAATTATTAATTAAATCTCGCCTTTTAGTTAAAGGCGAGATTATAATTTAAAACTTCATAAGATGAAAAACATCCTGAATTACAAGCTAACTCAACATTTTGAAGAAAGATTAATGCAGAGACAAATAGATCCTTTTTTGGTTTCTATGTGCCTTGTTAAAGGAGCTATGAAACCTGTTGGAAGATCTAAAATTGAGTACACACTTTCTAAAGAAGGTGTTTTGCAAGCTATAGATCAAGGTTATATGTTAGCGAAAGATATTCTTTGGGTAACAAGTTTTACTGTTGTTGCTAAAGGGGATGTATTAATAACTGTTTTTGCAAAATTTGGAGATACAGGAATCACAAATTAGAACAATTGTAAATAAGTAAAATGAACATGACTTATTTCATTTTAAGACAAAAATAACTACAAATAATACTATTTTTCAACTTTTAAAAAGAATACAGAGTAAATGCACATATTAAAAATAATTCATGGCTATCCACCAAATTACAATGCAGGATCAGAAGTCTATAGTCAATCCATATGTAATCAATTATCAAAAGACAACAAAGTTTCCGTTTTTACAAGAGAGCAGAATCCGTATGCTCCAGATTTTGAAATTCGTTACGAACAAGTAAGCTCAAGTTTAAATCTTTATTTTGTTAATAACCCTAACGGTAAAGATGGTTATATACATCAAACTATTGATAACAATTTTAAAATTTTAGTAGAAGAATTAAAGCCAGATATAGCGCATGTTGGACACTTAAATCATTTGTCTACAGGTTTAATAGATGTTTTAAATGCATTAGAAGTCCCTATCGTTTTTACATTACATGATTTTTGGTTAATGTGTCCAAGAGGACAATTTTTAACGAGAAGTATTGGCAAAGAGAATAACACGATGCTTTGTTCTGGTCAAGAGGACAAGAAGTGTGCTACAAGTTGTTACCAAGTCTATTTTAGTGGAAAGAAAGAAGAAGAACAAACAGATATTGATAATTGGAGCAATTGGGTTAACCGACGAATGCAGGAAACCAAAGCGATAATAGATAAAGTAGATTTGTTTATAGCGCCTTCTAAGTATCTTGAAGACCGATTTGTTTCAGATTTTAATATACCAAAAGCCAAAATTACTTATTTAGATTATGGTTTTCCAACGCATTATTTAACACAAACAGAGAAAGCCAATGAAAAAGAACTCTTCACGTTTGGTTACATAGGAACGCATATTCCTGCAAAAGGTATCGATCAATTAATACAGGCTTTTAAACAAGTAAAAACACATGCTGTTTTAAAAATTTATGGTAGAGAAAGTGGGCAAAGTACAGCTGCTTTAAAAGCGTTGGCTTCAACTTCAGAAAATAAAGTGGAGTTTATGGGGGAATATATAAACCATAATTTGGTAAATGATGTTTTTGCGCATGTAGATTGTATTGTGGTACCTTCTATTTGGGGAGAAAATTCACCTTTAGTTATTCATGAAGCACAAGCTTGTAAAATCCCTGTGATTACTGCCGATTTTGGAGGTATGAAAGAATATGTGCAGCACCAAGTAAACGGACTATTATTTAAACATAGAGATGTGGATGCCTTAGCAGAACAACTAAATTTTGCAGTGTCTAATCCAGACAAAATGAAAACGTATGGAAGTAAAGGGTATCTGTTTTCGCAAGATGGAGGGGTGCCCGATATCGTTGAGCATTGTAATGAATTAGTAAATATATATAAGCAGTATACTCATACTAGTAAATTTTGGAGAGTTACAATCGATACAAATCCAGAAGATTGTAATTTGAAATGTATCATGTGCGAAGAGCATAGTCCCTATAGTAACTTTATAGATACGCTTTATAAAGAAACGGGTGTTAAGCGCAGACGTATGGATTTTAAAACCGTGCAACAGATTTTCGAACAAGCATCGGTGTTAGGAGTAAAAGAGATTATACCTTCTACAATGGGAGAACCACTACTGTATAAACAATTCGATAAGATTTTTGACTTAGCGAAACAACATAACATAAAAATTAATTTAACCACTAACGGTACATTTCCTAAAAAGAGTGTTTTGGATTGGGCTAAGTTAATTGTGCCTAACACTACAGATGTTAAAATAAGTTGGAACGGTGCTACGGCAGAAACTTCCATAGAAGTGATGCATGGTTTAGATTTTGAAAAAGCAATTTCGAATGTAGAAGAGTTTGTGGCTTATAGAGATGAGTATTTTAAAACAAATGGTTATTTCTGTCGTGTAACATTACAATTAACATTTATGCAAAATAATATGCATGAATTGGTGGATATTATCAAACTAGCTGCTGAACTAGGCGTAGATAGAGTTAAAGGACATCAGCTTTGGGATCATTTTGATGAAATTAAAGCATTGTCTATGAAAGCAACTCCAGAAAGTGTAAAGCGATGGAATATTTATGTAAAACAAGCTCATGCTGCAGCTGATACTTATAGAAAACCAAATGGAGAAAAAGTGTTATTAGAAAACATTATTCCAATAGAAGATCATGCGACTAAAGAGGTTCGAGAAGATTATGAATGCCCATTTTTAGAGCAAGAATTATGGATATCTGCAACTGGTAAAATATCACCTTGTTGTGCGCCAGATAATTTAAGACAGTCTTTAGGTGACTTTGGGAATATAAATACAGAATCTATTCAGGACGTTTTTAATAGTACTCGTTATAAAGATTTGGTGAGTAACTATAAAACAAAAAATGTTTGTAAAACTTGTGTCATGCGTAAACCTGTAGCTTAATGAAACATATAAATACTATAGAAAAGATAAAGGTTATTTTGCCTAAAATAGAAAATGTAGAGGTTGCACTGCTATATGGTTCTTATGCTAGGAAAGAAGCTTTAGGTAATTCAGATTTAGATATAAAGCTTATTGTTGACGATAGTTTTGACATTCAGAACTTTATAGAGATTATAAAAAATGAATTAGATGAAACAATAAAAAAGGTACACTTCATTAAACTTAGGAATAAAGTTGTTATTTATTTCAAGGAACTCCCGAAGTTAGAATTTGGTTTGTGTTACAGTATAGAAGCTATTAATCGAGATTTTTTAGGGTCAGAAATAATAGATATGAAAGACATCGTTTTGTATGAAAAAGATAAAGTGTGTACCCAAATAGAATCATATTTAAAACAACTTATAGCCTCTAAAAAGGATATTAACACCACAGATATAAATAATTTGATAGATAAGTTTTTATATGAGTTTGAGAGCTGTTCTTCTAAGCATAGTAGGAGTGATGGGTATCAGTTTTATTATTTTTATAATATTGCTTTTCATATTGCAATTCAATTAAACTATTTAGCTAAAGGGAAAACAGCCTATTATTTTCTTCCTAAAAACTTTATGACGAGTGAACTTTCGGCAGAAGCTCAAGCTAGTTTTTCTAAATTAAATGGCGCAACTTTTCTTCCAGAAGGGAATAAAAGAAAAAGAGCCTTATTAGATTTCTTTTACAGCGCAATAGAACAACTAGTTCCAACTAATATATATAATGAGCTAAAAGCGTTTTGCGAATGGGTTTACGAGCGTGACTTCTTTTGGAATTTTAGAGATGCAAATGCTTTCAATACTAAAATGAAAAATCATTTAGTTTATAGAACATCTGCATTAGCTTTGTTTCAAAATACGGAAGAACTCAATGTATTGTTGCGTGACAACAACATAAAGACGATAATTGATTTAAGAGCAGATAGAGAAATTGAAGCCATTTCATATTTAGGTGAAGTCTTAGATAAAGTCAAATATGTTAAAGCGCAATTTGACCCTTGGGATCAACCAGAATGGTTTAAAGAAAAGCATAACGAAGGTTCTAATCATGAGGTTGCATATCGTTTTTTTGCTATGGGTTGTAAAGACTCCATAAAGAAAACATTTGAAACTATTTTGGAAGAAGAAACAGGAGCTATTGCTATTCATTGTCATGCAGGTAAAGATAGAACAGGTATTATTTTTTCTTTATTACATCTTCTCCTAGGTTCACCAATAGATAATTTAAATACAGATTATTTAACAAGTGAAATGGATGTGTCACTAGATAAATTGAAAATAGCACTTGATGTTGTAGAAAATGAAGGTGGTATTATTAAATATTTAATGTCTTGCGGTTTAACAGAGAAGCAAATAGGGGATTTAAAACTAAAGTTGCTAAATGAGTCATAGAGCGTTTTTAAAATCTTTCTTCACAGAACATTGGAAATACATGACAGTAAATGCTGCTTGTAAATTAAATCTGTTCGATGGTTTAGATGAAATAGGTAAAACAAAATACCAGATAGCAAATCTATTATCTGTTCCAGAAAAAAATATAGAATTGTTGCTTAACGGTTTAGTAAGTATCAACTTTTTAGATGAGGTAGAAAGGCATTTTAAATTAAATGAAAGATCTATTCTTTTAACGGAAAAACACCCAGATTCTCTAAAATATGCTTGTTTAAATTGGTCAGGAGATCATTTAGAAGCTTGGAAAAACTTAGACGTTTCCATTAAAACAGGTAAAAGTGCTTTTGAGAATAACTATAGAATGGGGTATTTTGATTATTTAAATCAAGATGAAGAAAAACTAGATCATTATCATAAGGCGATGTTTGCTTACGCTAAAGATGATTATTGTAACATTACTGATGTAATCAATTTTAATATTCACAAAAGTGTAATGGATGTTGGAGGTGGTTATGGGGCTGCAATTTCTAATATAAAAAAGGTTCTACCAGACGTAGAGTGTTTTTTGTTTGATCTAGATGAGGTTATCACTAAATGTCATTTAGACAATAACGTTAAACCTATAAAAGGTGATTTTTTTATAGAAATACCGCAATTAGCAGAGGCTATGATGTTGTCTAGGGTTTTACATGATTGGAATGATGAAAAGGTAAATCAAATTCTAAATAATGCTTACCAAACGCTTCCAGAAAATGGATCTTTATATATTATTGAAAACTGTTCAGATAAGATAGATGTAGATTTATCTCTATTATCCCTAAATATGCTTTGTATGTGTGAGAGCTATGAGCGATCCTCTTATGAGTATATTGCTTTAGCAAATCAATCTAAATTTAGGTTTATAGAAGCTAAAAAACTAAATGAATTACAAACCATATTAATATTCAAGAAATAATGGATTGGAGGGATATAAAAGTTTCAGAAAAGGGTAATTCATTTATTTATAAGGATGAAATACTTTTCAAAAAAGAATATGATGAGGTTTTAAAATTTCATAGTCCAGGAATTGCTCCCGTTAAAGATGAATCAGGCTGGTATCATATTGATGTAAATGGATTGGAGATTTATAAGGAGCGTTTTGCCCGAACTTTTGGTTTTTATTTTAATCGAGCAAGCGTGATTGACGAAATTTTATGGTTTCATGTTAACGAAAAAGGAGCGCGATTGTATAATGAAAACTATGCTTGGACAGGTAATTATCAAGAAAACATATGTTCTGTTAGAGATTTAAACAATCAATATTTTCATATAGATTTGGATGGAAACCCTATTTATAAAGCAAAATATAAATTTGTTGGAGATTTTAAGGATGGTTATGCTTGCGTGAAGCAACTAAATGGGTTTTATAAGCATATTGATAAAAACGGTAATTTTTTAAGTAGTAAAGAGTTTTTGGATTTAGGGGTTTTTCATAAAAGTTATGCCACAGCAAAAGATTCAACTGGTTGGTTTCATATTGATAAAAAAGGTAATGAACTTTATTGCGAGCGCTATAGTATGGTTGAGCCTTTTTATAATGGATTTGCCGTTGTCGATACCTTAATAAATACAAAACAAATTATTAACGAAATGGGTGTGGTTGTTTTAGAAATTTAAACCTGGTCCTACAAATCATAAAAAGAATAAACAACATCACCAGTATCCATATCAAAATAGGGGAGTGCTCCATCAGATCTTCGTGGGATGTTATTAACCAAATGATAGCGCTTAATAATCTTATCAGATAGTTTTTTTAGATCTCCTTTAGTAGCAGGTTTGTTTTCTAGAGGAGTAAGAAGTGATTTTAAACCATCAGCTGCAAGTGAACCAATAGCAGCATTTCCTACTCCAGAGGCACTCATGGTTTCGATTTTTGTTTTAGTAGGTACTTTAATATTTTGTTCAGGGTTGGTAGTAGATGCTATTTTTGTGTTTTTTGTTTGTCTAACGTGATACGCTTTAGATCGGCATGTATCGCTACAATATTTTTGTACACGACGACGTTTTGGCTCAAATTTTTTAAAACAATATTGACAAGTATAAAATTCTCTTTCCATTAATTTAGCGTGAAATAAACGTTTGTTTGATGTATAAATTTATTTTTTTGTTGTAAAATCTGATTTTTGAATACTAATGTGATCATTAATTAACTCAACGTTAAATACAGATTCAAGAAGAAAGGCATCAGCTTCATCATCACGAATTATAACTGTTTTCTTTTTTCTTGGTTTTGAGGTTTTATGCTCAACCTTCCCTTTTATTAAATTTGGGACGGTAATTTTAAAATCTGGAGAGGCAAATTTTTCTTTAAATCGGTTGCTTCTCAATTTAGACTCCACAAAGCCAAACTTTGTAATTATTAAGTCGTGATGTTCTTTAAAAGTATTGGATTGCGTAATAAACATATTTTTAAAGACGTCTGAAACATCTTTAAAAACCTTATTTAGGTTATTAGCCATCCAGTTTGTGATGTAGGTATGAGCATCTAAATGATCCCGATATTTCTTTAATAAGTATCCAAACTGTTCAAGATTCAATTTTGCTTGAGCCTCTAATAATAAGAATATATTTTCTTCTAGGATGTTCCCTTTTGAAATAAGCTGTACTTTATTCACTGAAGTTATTTTAGTGGATATATTTCTATCCGTATCCATAAAAGCAATGGTATTGGTCGCATCAATGGGAATGATATCTTTCAATAGAGAATTTTGTAACTCATGATACAGGCTTTCTGGAACATAGAAGATATATGCCCTTGTTAAATTATCACGTATTATGGTGAAGGTATCGTTCATTAATATTATTTCAATAGGTGTGAGTAATCTTCTGGAATTGCCGCATCTATATCACGTAAATATTTTTCTAAGGCATCCATTGTGGAATGACCTGTAATAATCATTAATTGACTTTTTGCAGCATGTGGTGATGAATCAATAACCAAAGCACGATAAAGCTTTGTTATAAAAGTATGTCTAAAACTATATAGTCCGTAGTTTTTATCTAATTTAAAGTGCTCTTTAACCACCTTTTTATAACGCTTGGAAAAATAATCACGTCGGTTGTTTTCAACAGTATTCCATTCGCCTCCAATCTTATCTGGGGTAAATAAATACAAATCGCCATCCAACTGGCTTAAATCTGGCAATTCTTTCAATAATATATCAGGAATACGTTTTGTTTTTAGTGGACTATTCTTTGCTTTAAATTGAATTAGCTTTTCATTTAGGTTGATGTCCTTTATTTTTAACCTACAAACTTCAATAGGCCTTAATAAATTATAAGATATAAACTGAATGTAAAGCAACAAAATAGGATCTTCCGTTTTTAAATAGTTAAAAATTTCTGTTTGCTTTTCTAAGGAGTACGTTTTATTTCGTTCAGGACTCGTTTTTAGAGCTTTAATTTTCTTTACAGGATTTGTTGATATGATTTCGTTATCCTCCATAGTTTGCATTAAACTACTTAAATCCGTTCGGTAATTATTATAAGTTCTAGAACTTGCGGAGGCTAGTATAGAGTTTAAAAACGTATTAATAACCTTTTTGTTTACTTGATCTATTGTTTTAACCGCTGGTAATTCTACTTCAAGCCATTTAGTTAGCTTATTAGCTTTACCTTCATAATCTTTAAGCGATCTGGCTGCTACAATTTTCGATTTTATTTTTAAACTGAAACTAAAAGAATCTTTAACACTCATTTTATCCGATTCTTTCTCTTCGGTAGGTGTTTTTTCCAAAACAGGTTCTTGAATAATAGGCTTAATTTGTTCTTCAACTTTTAAAACTGGTTTTTTTACTTCACTTTTCTGCGCGCTATTTTGTCTTAAAGTAGATTCATATAATACTGTATTATCCTCGAATGGATTATAACCTTTTTTAAGCAGAATGATAAGTCGTTTTCTGTAGGTCGTTAAAACGGTAAGTCGGTCTTCTTTTGTTTTGTAAATATTGGCTTTTCCATAAATATTTTTCATCCGTTCTAGCTTACCCGTTTTAGGGTTTCTAAAAGAGAAATAAACATACCACCGCTTGGATAAATCGCCTTTAGCGTTATAAATTTTTGGAGTAGAGTATGAGGCTTTTAGGGTCAATTCGTGTTCTAAAATATGTTCGAAAACGTGTTCATTTGTGTTCTCAAAAGTAAGAATATTATTTAATTTAGACATAAAAAAAACGGTTTAGAGTGAACTAAACCGTTTGTTTATGCGCAATTTTGAATTGTAGCGAGAGCGGGGCACGATCCCGCGACCTCCGAGTTATGAATCCGACGCTCTAACCAGCTGAGCTACCTCGCCATAATTTAAGGCTGCAAATATAAAAACAAAATTGTACTACGCAAACAGAACTTGAAGAAATTATTATTAATTTTTCTTGCTTAACTTATCAATTTATGTATATATTGAGCATCAATAATATTAAACATAAATAATGGACGATAAAGTTAAATTTGAAATAGAGTTTCCTATTCAAGCTTCTCCACAATTATTATATCAATATATCTCAACGCCTTCAGGTTTATCCGAGTGGTTTTCAGATAATGTAAACTCTCGTGGTGAATTGTTTACCTTTATTTGGGATGATAGTGAAGAGCAAGCTAAGTTACTAAATAAAAAAAGCGGCGAACGTGTTAAATTCAGATGGATAGAAGATGAAGAAGACGGATCATCTTGCTATTTTGAAATTAGAATTCAAGTTGACGAAATTACTAAAGACGTTTCATTAATGATTACAGATTTTGCCGATGATGATGATGAGGTCGATGAGTCTAAAATGTTATGGACCAATCAGATTTCTAGTTTAAAACAAGTATTAGGTTCTGCTTAATAAATTGATTTTATTTAAAAATAAATAAAAAAACTTCGAAGCCTTTGCTTCGAGGTTTTTTCGTTTTATAAACAAGCTATTGTTCTTTATATATTTTAAGACTTCGTGGGATTGCCCCAAGCTATTTTATTTATATTTGTGGCGCTTTTAAACTAAAGATAGACATAATTTCTTTTTATGATAAATTTTAACGGAACAGTTTCAGAAAACAACAAAATGCTATCAATTCAAAATAGAGGGTATGCTTATGGTGATGCGCTTTTTGAAACCATAAAAGTAGTAAGTGGTAAAATACTATTTTGGGAAGATCATTACTTT
The DNA here is from genome assembly GCF_046736315.1 of Algibacter sp. AS12. Classification (NCBI taxonomy): domain Bacteria; kingdom Pseudomonadati; phylum Bacteroidota; class Flavobacteriia; order Flavobacteriales; family Flavobacteriaceae; genus Algibacter; species Algibacter sp. AS12. Next base: position 41,912 of record NZ_CP151841.1, on the reverse strand, counting down.
AGGTTAATGGCATCTATGCGTATTATGCGTATGGAAATACCTATGAGTTTTACCATGGAATTTTTAGAAGCCGAAATTCTTAAAACCTTAGATTCTAATAATCAATTAAAAGACACTGCGCGTGTAAAACTACAAGTTCACAGAAACGAAGGCGGACTTTATACACCAAGCACCTCAAATATAAGTTTTATAATTTCTGTAAAACCACTTTCAGAAAACTTTTACTTGCTAAACGACGCTTTTTACGAAGTCGATTTGTTTAAAGATTATTACGTGTCACCAAGTTTATTATCTACGCTAAAAACCAATAATAAGGCGCTTAACGTAGTAGGAAGCATTTATGCCCAGGAAAACAATTTAAACAACTGCTTATTAGTTAATACAAACAAACATGTAGTAGAGGCTCTAAATGGCAATGTGTTTTTAGTAAAAGGTAATACCATTAAAACACCACCATTGGCCGATGGCTGTTTAAAAGGCGTTATGCGTACACAACTAATTAATATCATTAAAACATTATCGGATTACCAATTGGAAGAAGATTCTATCTCGCCATTCGAAATTCAAAAAGCAGACGAAATGTTTATTACCAACGTCATTACAGGCATACAACCGGTTAGTAAATACAGGAAAAAAAGTTATGACAACGCGGTAGCTAAGCTGTTACTGCAAAAATTAAATGTAAAGATAAGATTGGGTTAATCCTATTTTAGGTTAAACAATAGTTGACATCTTAATTGTAACTTGGGTTTTCTGGTGCATTGGACCAAATACTATATTCACCACCAAATTCTAACATTTTTTCTTTCCAAAAACTTTCATAGTCTTTTTCTATAATGTTCTTTTCATAGGTGTTTTTGGACACTACCCACGAGTTGGCTTTAAGTTCATTAACTAGCTGGCTAGTTTCCCATCCAGAATACCCCAGAAAAAACTTAATGTCATTTTCTTTTATCGTATCATTCTTAATAAGTTCGGCAACTTTCGTAAAATCTCCACCCCAATAAATACCTAAAGAAATTTCAATACTATTGGGAATTAAATGTGGTATTTTATGTATAAAGTAAAGATTATCTTGTTCAACAGGGCCTCCATTGTATACCTTAAACGTAGCTTCCACTTCAGGTATAAGGTCGTTTATATTATATTCTAAGGGTTTGTTAAGTATAAATCCTATTGAACCTTCATCTGAGTGGTCTGCAAGTAGTACTATGGAACGATTAAATGAAACATCGCCAATTATTGCAGGTTCCGCAATTAATAGATCTCCTTTTTTGGGCTTTGTTGTAACCATATTTTGAGCAATTAATAATTAAATCTAAGATTTATTTATTTAAAATGCAACTCTAAATGGGAATATAAAAAAAAAAGCCTCCAAAAAATGGAAGCTTGTTTTTTTACTAAGAAGTAAATAATTAGTTTACTGCACTAGATAAATCAGATCCAGCTTTAAACTTTACAACGTTTTTAGCTTTTATTTTGATTGTAGCACCAGTTTGAGGATTTCTTCCTTCTCTAGCAGCTCTTTTAGAAACTGACCAAGATCCAAAACCTACTAAAGAAACTCTGTTACCTTTTTGTAAAGCACCTTCTATTTCAATAATTGCACATTCTAAAGCTTTTTTAGCAGCTGCTTTAGTAATTCCAGCGTGTTCTGCCATTGCGTCGATTAAATCTGTTTTGTTCATAATATAAAATTTAATTATTAATAATTCGGTTAAACATTTTTGTTAAATCCTTTACAAATTTATACGGATTCTTTAACCACACAAGTAACAGCAAGGGAAATACGTGGTTTTGTTAATAACTTAGGGCATTTGTTAATAAAGGAAGTGTTATTTGTCGAGTTTTTAGTAAAATGAGTGATAATAAGGCTTTACAGCATTTTAGCATTTTCATTAAAAGTATAACCGTTTAAAAGCGATTTTATATCCATAGCGCGTTTACCCGGAAGTTTAATTTCTTTAATAATTATGTAACCATTTGTTACTGCTACCTTTAGTTCTTTCTTTGTAGAAATAATCTTTCCAATCTCTAAATTATGTAGTTCTTTCTCTTTTTCTACCTTGTATATTTTAATATCTAAAGCATCATCACCATTAATTAAAGTACACCAAGCAGCAGGATAAGGCGATAGGCCTCTAATATGGTTAAAAATAGCATCCATAGGAGCATTCCAATCTATCTTGCAGTTATCCTTATTAAGCTTATAAGCTGTTTTAATATCACTGGTGTCCTTCTGTTTAATTGTTTCTACTTTGCCTTTTTCAATAAAACCAACCGTTTTTAAAACCAACTCGCTTCCAATAACCATTAGCGTATCATGTAAATCGCCAGCATTCTCATCGGGCTTAATAGCAATTTCCTCTTGCAGAATCATATCGCCAGTATCAATTTTCTCATCAATAAAAAAGGTAGAAACACCCGTTTTTGTTTCTCCATTAATAATAGCCCAATTAATAGGAGCGGCACCACGGTAGTTGGGTAATAACGATGCATGTAAGTTAAACGTGCCATATTCAGGCATTTGCCATACTACTTTAGGTAACATTCTAAAAGCTACTACAATTTGAAGATTGGCATTAACCGCCTTTAGTTCTTTAATAAAACTATCGCTTTTTAAGTTTGTAGGTTGTAAAATGTTTAACTCTTGCGATTTTGCATACTGCTTTACAGCACTCTCATTAAGTTTTCTGCCACGTCCAGCAGGTTTGTCTGGTGCTGTAATAACACCAACTATATTATAATTATGTTCTACTAAAGTTTTTAATGTGGCAACGGCAAAATCTGGTGTGCCCATAAAAACAATTCTTAAATCTTTCATTTTTTTTCTTTTATATTTTGGCGTTACCCATAAAGGGTCGGGCTATTCGTTGCAAGTCCTCGCACCTCCAAAGTCGGGCTGTGGGCTATTCACTACTATCCCTAACGCGGGTATGTTTACTAAATGCTGTTTTTTATTTGATTTGGTTTTGAGTTTGGGAAAAGTTCGTTTAATGTTTTACGGATATGAAATCGTTTTAATGTTTTATATCCGACGTTAAACGAAGGTATTAGAAAATTTTTACAAAGTCAAGTAGCACACACCTATAAATGGCTCAATTTATAAGTATTCGTTGGTGTAATCACAATTATTTGGTGCTCTAATAATAATTTTAATACTGGTTTTAAAGTCTCTTGTTCGCATTGTAAGTGGGCTACCATAGCGCGCGATGATTGCTCGCCATTTTCGAGCAATTCAATAATGCGTTTTTTAAGCGTTTTACCATCTGCAGGTTTCTTTTTATCATGCTTGGCTTGTATGCACACCGAGCAAATGCCACAGTTTTCAGCATCGGTTTCTCCAAAATAGGAGAGTAGCTGAATACTTTTACAAACCGATTCGTTTTCAACATAATCTAACATGGCTTTTACCTGCCCTTGTTTTAATTTATTTTGTTGCTCGATTGTTTTAGCTATTCGGTTTATGGTTTTATCATCTTCGCGAGGTTCAATAAAGGTCACCTGCGCATCGGTTTTAGCAAGGTTTAATGTAATAATCTCGTCCTTTTCTAATTCTTTCAATATATGGGTTAATCTACCCTCGGATATGGCTGCTTTTTCACAAATCTTTTTAAGATCTATTTTTGTAACATGATCGAACACACCACCATAAAGGCGTAAAATAGATTTTACTATAATTCCAAAATTTTGGTGCGTCTCCAAATAATTAAACAAGGCTTTGTTAGAAATTACAAATTGTACGGTTACCTTATTTTTAAATTGTTTAGATAATGTTATTATGCTATTTCTGTCTAATATTAACAGCGCATTGTAACATGTTATGGCACTAAATTTATAGGTTTTACAAAAGGTGTTAAAATCGAAATCGAAGGTTAAATATTCCCCTTCGCCATAAGATATTTGAAAATAGTTGCACAGCTTTCTGTACACTTGTTTTACTAAGCTTACCGTAGGTAACACACTTAAAAATTGATTTTTAACCAAGGCTTTATCGCTATCGTTTTTTAAAATTACAGCAAAAGCTTTGTCGCCATTTCGTCCTACACGTCCGGCTTCTTGAAAATAACTCTCAATACTTTCGGGCAGAGTAAGATGAATAACCGTTTTTACATCGGGCTTATCTATACCCATACCAAAGGCATTGGTGGCTACCATAACCTGTTTTTGGTTGTTTAACCAAGCTGCCATGTTTACATCTTTCTCAACATTTGAAAGTCCGCCGTGGTAATGCGTGGCAGTAATTTTTTTAGAACTTAAAAAGGTACTTATATCTAGCGTTTGTTTTCGGTTACGAACATAGATTATTGATGATGCGCTGTACTTTTTTAATATGGTTTCCAGCCTATAATATTTATCGTTTTCATGAAAAACCATATACGCTAAATTTGGCCTGTAAAACGATTGTTTAAATATTTTAGGATCTATAAAATCTAACTCGTTTACAATATCTTGTACCACTTCTGGTTTTGCCGATGCTGTTAAGGCTACCACATTTACACTGGGTTGTAGTTGGCGTAATAACGTAATGTTTTTGTATGCCGGCCTAAAATCGCTTCCCCATTGCGAGATACAATGTGCCTCATCTACAGCTATTAAGTTTACCGGCATTTGTTGTATACGACTTTGTACCAACTCTTGTTGTAAGCGCTCTGGCGATAAATATAAAAACTTGTAGTTACCGTAAATACAATTATCTAAAAGGGTGTCTAAGTCTTTATAACTTATGCCGCTAGTTATTGCCATGGCTTTTATGCCTTTGTTATTTAAGGCTAAAACTTGGTCTTTCATTAATGCTATTAACGGCGATACGACTATGCAAATCCCTTTTTTTGCAAAAGCTGGAATTTGGAAGCACATCGATTTTCCGCCACCTGTTGGGAGTAATACAAAAGTGTCTTCGCCTGCAATAACCGAATTAATTATGGCTTCTTGTTGCGGCCTAAAACTTGTATATTTCCAATAGCGTTCTAATATGTTAATGGGGTGTTCCATATTACATATTGACTGTTTTTAAAATAAAATCTGTTCGTTCTTTAACGGTACCAAAAGGTACATCAATAAGTTTGTAATTAAAGGATTTGTAGGTGTTAACTAGGTGGTCGTGTATTTTTTGTGCTTGATCGAAGGTTTCGTAGCGCTCGTTATCGCTTGTGTAAATAGCTTCCCAGGGTTTTAATATAAAAACCAAATTGTAAGTGGCTTTTTTACAGGTTTGCACAAAGTTGTCGGGGTAAGTGTCGCCAATAAAATCCATGTAGGCAAGCACATCGTGCACACCACGGTCAAAAAAAACGGTTTTATTTTTATAGAGGTCGGCTTCTAAATATTGTTGTTGCCTGCCTTGTAAAAGGAGTTCGCTAAATAATAGGGGATTGGTTAAAAATAGTTGGTCTACACCGTTCTTTTTAGCATCTAAGGTTACTTGACGCGAAATTTCTTCGAGACAGATATGGCCTTGTTGTATTAATGCGTTAACTAAAGTAGATTTTCCTGTTCCTGGACCACCTGTAATTACTATTTTTTTTGTGCTCAATGCTGTTTTATTTGCCGTAAAAATCGGAATTTTAATGTTGAAAAAAAAGTAGATGCCTAACTATTGTAAATGGACTGTGGTTTTTGGTGTTAGATTTTGCTTGCGGATAGTTGCGCTAGGGATTGTAGTGGATAGCCCACAGCCCGACGTAGGAGGTGCGAGGACTTGTAACCTTTCGACTTTGCTCAAGACAGGCTTCAAGCCCGACTTCCCGATTGTTATCGGGATGGTAGCGCCCAAATAATAAAATTTTATGTTTTTAAATGTGGTTTGGTGCCGTATATTTGTAGTTCAATTTTATAGATATGAGCACACCTCCAAATTCTGAAGAGTTTTATAAGAAATTAAAATCGCAATTGCTAGACACATCGCTTTGGCCTAGTGAGTATTTGTATAAATTTATTGTAATTTCTGACAAGGAAAAGATAGAGCAAATAGAAACAATTTTTAATTATTTAGGAGCTGTTATTGAAACTAAAGAGTCTAAAAACGGTAAATATACTAGCGTTTCTATTAATGTTACCATGAAAAATCCTGATGCTGTTATTAATAAATACAAAGAAGTTGCAGAAAAGGTTGAGGGTGTGATTAGTCTTTAGTTTTTTTTCGTATTTTGCGCTTGCATAGAATACTACATGCAAAAATATATAACTCTACACATTTATTTTGATAGATAATTTAGAATACAACACCGAGCGTGAACATTTAATTATTCCTGAGTATGGTCGCCATATGCAAAAAATGATTAATCATGCTAAAACACTTGAAACAAAAGAGGAACGTAATAAGGTAGCTAAGGCTATTATTGCCGTAATGGGTAATATGCAACCGCACTTAAGAGATGTTCCAGATTTTCAGCATAAACTTTGGGATCAGCTTTTTATAATGTCTAATTTTGAATTGGATGTTGATTCGCCTTACGAAATTCCTACCAAGGAAATTTACGAAGAGCGTCCTGACCCGTTAGAATATCCACAAAATTTCCCGAAATATCGTTTTTACGGAAACAATATTAAAACCATGATTGATGTTGCAAATACTTGGGAAGAGGGCGAGCTTAAAGAAGCCTTAACTTATACTATTGCAAACCACATGAAAAAGTGTTTTTTAAATTGGAATAAGGACACTGTTGAGGATGCTGTTATTTTTGATCATTTATACGAGCTTTCTGGAGGTAAATTAAACTTAAAGGATTCTGATGAGGATTTATCGGACTCTACAAGTTTATTGCGTACTAAAGGAAAATACTCTAATAACAACAATAATAAGAAAACGCACCAGAAAAAGAATACTAATAACCGTCAAAGAAAACGCTACTAATCAAAGCATGGGAACATTCAAAATTGAAGGTGGTCACCAACTAAAAGGAAAAATACAACCTCAAGGTGCCAAAAACGAAGCATTACAAATTTTATGTGCTGTTTTACTAACTCCAGAACTTGTAACGATTAACAATATTCCAGATATTGTTGATGTTAATAAACTAATAAGCTTATTAAAAAAGTTAGGTGTAAAGGTTGAAAAACTAGCAAAAGGTTCTTATACGTTTAAGGCAGATAATGTTGATTTAGATTATTTAGAGTCCGATCAATTTAAAATTGATGGTCGTGGTTTACGTGGTTCTATAATGATTGTTGGGCCTTTATTAGCACGATTTGGTAGAGGATATATTCCTAAACCAGGTGGCGATAAAATTGGTAGACGTCGTTTAGATACTCATTTTGAAGGTTTAATAAAACTTGGTGCTAAATTTGGTTATAGCAAAGAGGAGCAGTTTTATGGTGTTGAAGCCAAAAGACTTAAAGGAACTTACATGTTACTTGAAGAGGCCTCTGTAACCGGAACAGCAAATATTTTAATGGCTGCTGTTTTAGCAGAAGGACAAACGACTATATACAACGCAGCTTGCGAACCGTATTTGCAACAACTTTGTAAAATGCTAAATAGAATGGGCGCCAAAATTAGTGGTGTTGGTTCTAATATGTTAATTGTTGATGGTGTTGATAGTTTAGGTGGTACCGAACACAGAATGCTTCCTGATATGATTGAAATAGGAAGTTGGATAGGTCTTGCTGCCATGACAAAAAGTGAGCTTACCATTACCAATGTGTCATGGAATGATTTAGGAGTAATTCCTGCAACTTTTAGAAAATTAGGTATTACGGTTGAAAGACGAGGCGATGATATTCATATTCCTGCGCATACGGATGGTTACGAAATACAAAGCTTTATTGATGGATCTATACTAACTATTTCTGATGCACCATGGCCAGGGTTTACACCCGATTTATTAAGTATTATTTTGGTTGTTGCTACCCAAGCTAGAGGTAGTGTATTAATACATCAAAAAATGTTTGAAAGTCGCTTATTCTTTGTAGATAAATTAATAGACATGGGCGCAAAAATTATTCTTTGCGATCCGCATCGTGCTACCGTAATTGGTCATGATTATAAATCGACTTTAAAGGCTACTACCATGACATCGCCAGATATTCGTGCTGGAGTTTCATTATTAATTGCTGCACTTTCGGCTAAAGGAACTTCTACGATTCAAAATATAGAGCAAATTGATCGTGGTTACGAAAATATTGACGAGAGATTAAGAGCAATTGGAGCCAAAATAGAACGTGTAAGCTAATTAAGACGCTTTAAAGTTAGAATATACTACGGTTAAATTTGGCTGATAGTTGTCATCATTTTCCTTGTCGTCTTTTAATGTTTCAACATAATCTTGTAAAATAGATAACGGTATATTTATACACTGAGCGGTATTAATATGGCGTTTAAATTCTATCTCTAGAGTTTCGTCGTTTTTATTAAAATTGATGTTTTTAATTACTGAGGGCTTTAAGTTTAGGCGTATCATAACTATTTGGTAATTAATGGGTTTGATGTAAATATAGACTTTAAGATGGTCTTGTAAAATACGCATAAGTACGTATTTTATATACAGCGGTATTTAATTCCACAGAGGAAACTTACTAAACATAATGGTTTACAGATGTTTTTATGGGGTATGAGTTTTGTTGGTTTTATGGTAAAAAAGGGGTTTTACCTGAAGTGTTTTGAAATACTTTTTAAAACAACCTGAGCCGCAACATCATTCCCTTTTTTTGAAGGCAGGAAATTATCGTCGCTGTAATAGTCATATTTTTTAGTTTTATCAAAATAGGTTTTCCAAACCAGTCCAACGGGACATAATACATCGTCGTTTGTTTCTGAAACAAGTTGGTAATTTAGTATTTCGGTATCGAATGTAATAAAGTGATCTAACGATGGCCAGCACATAAAAAAGGCCAATATTACACTGTTTTCTTTACAAAGTTTACTATACCTGTTACTGTAATCGACTAAATTATCGTAACTATTAATGCGATTGGTGGGGTTTTGTTGAATAACAACCACGTCATAAACCTTACTGCTTATTAGACTTTGCACACCACTTTTATTCCAATGGTCGGAATAATTGTAGTTTGGATTAGCAATCATTTTAGTTTCTAGGGTATAGCCAGAATACTTTGCTTTTTGTTTTACTGCAGCGGGTAAGTCGTGAGTAGAAATAACATCGTTACCAATAAAAAGAATTTTATGAATTTCTACTTTTTTCTTTAAAGTGTCTAACCCATTAGTTTGACTACTAACATTTAAGATAACACACAAACAACACAGAGCGGTAAAGCAATACTTTAAAAAACGATATGGCATATGTTTTATGAGTACGTTGTTATTTGTTATGTTTGAATTTTTCAAATTCAGAGATGGTTTCTGTTTTAGGGAAACTATTATTTTCTGTGTTTGTATCTGCAAATTCAAAGTTAGGATCCAAAGTTACAGAAATTACTTCTTTTTCTTTGATAAAAGTTTCTTGAATTTCGTATTCGTTTCTGCGCCATAGGTCTGCAGGAAGCCTATCTATTTCTGATGTTCCATCCTTAAACTCCCATTTTATGGTTACCGGCATAACTAAACCTCCAATGTTTGTTATAGTAATTTCGTAAATGTTTTTTCCAGAAACTTGTTTACGTACTTGAGCTTCGTCAATTCTCGAAAGAAACTGGCCATAAGCCTTATCTGGGGTAGTGGTCATGGTAATAACTTCTGGTCCGTTACTAAAATCTTTATTAATGGTTTTGCTGCTATCAGCTTGCGATGCTATTTTAGACTTCGATGTTCCTTTTTTGTCTTCAATATTTAACTCATCTTCATAAACTTTAAACCATTTAACATGGCTTAATTCCATGTCTACATGATCGGTAGTAAAAAACCATCCTCGGTAAAACCAATCTAAATCTGTTGCCGTGGCATCTTCTAAAGTTCTAAACAAATCTGCAGGGTTAGGGTGCTTGTATTTCCATCGGTTTGCATATTCTTTAAAAGCTTCATCAAAAAGTTCTTCTCCAATAATAGAATGTCTTAACATTTGCAATCCAACCGTTGGTTTTCTGTAAAAGTTGGAGCCAAACTGCGTCATAAGCTCATTATCAGAATTGGTCATTATCGGTCTTAATATGTTCTTATCGCCACTCATAAACGGCACAATGGTTTGTGGTGTAACACTTGCAAAACTAGGGTAGCGCTCTTTTAGTGTTCTTTGGTGTAAAAAGGTGTTTAAACCTTCGTCCATCCACATCCATTTTCGTTCGTCTGAACTTACAATCATAGGAAACCAATTGTGTCCTACTTCGTGGATTATGGTACCAATCATAGATTGTTTAGCCTTTTCTGTTATTTCACCATTAATAGGTCTTCCGCCATTAAAACTAATCATAGGGAATTCCATACCAATATTGGATGTGTTTACCGAAATGCAAACAGGATAAGGATAATCAAAAGTAGCCTCAGAGTAAATTTCTAAACCATTTTTAATCGCTTCAGTAGATACCTCTTGCCATACAGGTAAGCCTTCTTTGGGATAAAATGACATCGCCATAACCGTATTAGTTGGTAATTTTACAGCCTGGGCATCCCAGATAAATTTTCTTGAAGAAGCGAAGGCAAAATCCCTAACATTTGTAGCATTAAATTTCCATGTTTTTTGTTTGGTCGATTTTTGCTTTTCGTTCGCTATGGCTTCTTCTTTTGTAATTATCATTACAGGTTTGTCAAAAGATTTTTTAGCTACTTCTAATCTTTTTCTTTGTGTTTTACTTAATACGGCGTCACTATTTTGTAACTCGCCAGTAGATGCAATTATATGATCTTGTGGAACTGTAATTTCAACTTCGTAATCTCCAAATTCCAAAGCGAATTCCCCTAGTTTTTGAAATTGTTGGTTCTGCCAACCTTCTGTATCGCTATACACAGCCATTCTAGGAAACCAATGCGCAATTAAATATACTGTATTGTCGTCTTCAGGGAAATACTCATAACCTTCTCGAGATAGTAAATACATGCTTCTGTCGGTTATTGGATAAGACCAAGAGATTAATATTTTAGTGGATTCGCCCGATTTTAAAATAGTATTTAATTTTACTTTCATCATGGTATTATTAACCATGGTTTTTAGTTTGTTGTTACTACTGTCGGTTACCGATTTAATAGAGTAACCTGCAGGAAAGTCTATGGCTCTAGTTAAAAACTGTAGGTTTCTAGTAGTCATGGAGTCTCTCATACTATTTCTTAAATTGCCAAAGTCTTCATTTTCTTTTTTATTAACGTTTTGTTCTAGCTGAATCCACACATAACTTAAATCATCTGGAGAATTATTAAAATAGGTAATAGTTTCTTCTCCCGTTAAGGTATTATTGCTTTCATCAATAACGGCTTTAATTTTGTAGTTTGCACGTTGCTGCCAATAGGCACTTCCAGGAGCGCCACTTGCGGTTCTATACGTATTAGGTACGGCTATCATATTATCGATAGGTTCAAACTTGCCTTGCCAAGGTTTAGTTTGTGCCTGAACTGTAAACAGGGAAGTAAATACAAAAAATAAGAAAAAACGCATAATTTTTTAGGGTATTGAATTAGTCATGCACAAGATAATAAATTGTTGGATGTAGTTGATAATAAACACTTAATAAGGTTGAATAAAATTTACATTCAATTAAAAAAATACTAATGTCTAGTTTTAAAGTTGCTAAAGGGCAAAGTGTTCTTTACATTTGTGGTCTTAAAAAGTAAATTTATAAGCGATATATAAAGGTTATTAAAAAATAATAATATGAGTGAAAAAAAGAAACAATCAGTAACATTTGATGTGTTAATTGAAATACCTAAAGGAAGTAGAAATAAATACGAATACGATTTTACATTACACAAAATTAGATTTGATCGTATGTTATTTTCTTCAATGATGTACCCTGGTGATTACGGGTTTATTCCTGAAACTTTGGCGTTAGATCAAGATCCATTAGATGTATTGGTTTTAGGGCACCAGCCAACTTACCCAATGGTTGTAATGGAAGTTAGACCTATTGGTGTTTTTTATATGACTGATGAAAAAGGACCAGATGAAAAAGTAATATGTGTACCTGTTTCCGATCCTATTTGGAGTAATAAAATGGATATTGCAGATTTAAATCCACACAGATTAAAAGAAATTGAACACTTCTTTCAAGTATATAAAGATTTGGAGAAGAAAAAAGTTGATACAGGAGGATGGGGTAATGCAGAGGCAGCTCTTAAAATTTATCATGAATGTGTTAAGCGTTATGATGACAGTGAGCACAAGAAAAAACGCACTTTTACGATCTAAATTATTGGATTCTTAAAATAACAGCAAATAAAATGAACCATCTTTAATTTAAGGTGGTTTTTTTTATCACATATATTTTCATATTTTCACCTAGTTAAAAAATTAATTAATTTAAAACCGACTAACTAATATGGAATTAATAGTAAAATTTTTACCTCTTTTTGGTGTTGTAGCTTTAATTTTCGTTTTTCTAAAAAGCGGATGGGTTTCAAAACAAGCCGTTGGAAATGAAAAAATGTCACGTATCGCTAAAAATATAGCCGATGGTGCTATGGCTTTCTTAAAAGCCGAATACAAAGTTTTAGCCATTTTTGTAGCTGCTGTAGCGGTCTTATTGTTCTTTAAAGGAACAAATGAAGTAGGATCTAATGGTATGGTAGCCTTATCATTTATTATTGGAGCCATTTGTTCGGCCTTAGCCGGATTTATTGGTATGAAGGTAGCAACCAAAGCTAATGTGAGAACTACAGAGGCTGCCAGAACATCGCTAGGGCGCGCTCTAGAAGTAGCGTTTGCTGGTGGTGCTGTTATGGGATTAGGTGTTGTAGGTCTTGGAATTTTAGGTTTAAGTGGTTTGTTTATTATATACCAATCCATGTGGCCTGGAGCAGAAAATTTATCAATGGTACTTAATGTACTTTCAGGGTTTTCTTTAGGAGCATCATCTATTGCATTGTTTGCGCGTGTTGGTGGTGGTATTTATACTAAAGCTGCTGATGTTGGAGCAGATTTAGTTGGTAAGGTAGAAGCTGGTATTCCAGAGGATCATCCTTTAAACCCTGCAACTATTGCAGATAACGTTGGTGATAATGTTGGTGATGTTGCTGGTATGGGAGCCGATTTATTTGAATCTTATGTCGGTTCAATTATAGGTACTATGGTATTAGGAGCGTTTATCTTAACACCAAATTTTGATGGTTTAGGAGCTGTTTACTTGCCTTTAGTTCTTGGTGCTGTAGGTATTTTAATGTCCATTTTAGGAACATTCTTTGTAAAAGTAAAAGATGGTGGAAATCCACAAACAGCATTAAATATTGGAGAATTTGGTTCTGCAGGTTTAATGGTTGTAGCGTCTTATTTTATAATTAATTCATTGATCCCTGAGTCTGTTGAAGGTTTACCTTTTGGAGCGATGGGAGTGTTTTGGGCAACAATTGCTGGTTTAGTGGCAGGTTTAGGTGTTGGTAAAATAACAGAATATTTTACGGCTACAGGAAAAAAACCTGTTATGTCTATTGTAGCACAATCTGAAACGGGAGCAGCAACAAATATTATAGCTGGTTTAGGTGTTGGTATGATGTCAACAATGATTCCAATACTTTTAATAGCTGCTGCAATTATGATTTCGCATCATTTTGCTGGGTTATATGGTATTGCTATTGCCGCGGTTGGTATGTTAGCAAATACAGGTATTCAATTAGCTGTTGATGCTTACGGACCAATTTGTGATAATGCCGGTGGTATTGCTGAAATGGCAGAGTTACCAAGTGAAGTTAGAGAACGTACTGATAAATTAGATGCAGTTGGTAATACAACGGCTGCCGTTGGAAAAGGGTTTGCTATTGCATCTGCGGCTTTAACTGCATTAGCATTATTTGCTGCTTTCATGAAAACTGCAGGAGTTGTTGCAATTGATGTGTCTCAGCCAAAAATTATGGCTGGATTATTAGTTGGAGGTATGTTGCCATTTGTATTTTCTGCGTTATCAATGAATGCTGTTGGTCGTGCTGCTATGGCAATGATTGAAGAGGTACGTCGTCAATTTAGAGATATTCCTGAATTAAAGGCAGCTTTGGGTGTTATGAGAAAATATGATTCTGATATGACTAAAGCAACTCCCGCAGATAGAGCGATTTTTGATGCAGCTGATGGTGTTGCGGATTATGGAAAATGTATAGATATCTCAACTAAAGCTTCTATTAAAGAAATGGTATTACCAGGTTTATTGGCTATTGCCGTTCCTGTAGCTGTTGGTTTTTTAGGAGGCGCTGAAATGTTAGGTGGACTTCTTGCCGGTGTTACTACTTGTGGAGTGCTTATGGCCATTTTTCAATCAAATGCTGGTGGTGCTTGGGATAATGCTAAGAAAACTATTGAGGAGCAAGGCAAGAAAGGAACAGATGCTCATAAAGCAGCCGTTGTAGGTGATACTGTAGGTGATCCGTTTAAAGATACTTCTGGTCCATCTTTAAACATCTTATTAAAATTAATGTCGGTAGTTGCGCTTGTAATTGCACCTAGTATTGCAATGAATGCAGATGGAGTAGCGGCTTATGCTAGTAATTTAAATAGTAAAGAACAGGTTGAAGTTTCAAAAGAAGTTAACGTTGAAATGACCAATAATGAAGACGGAACCACCAAAGCAGTTGTTAAAACTGTCACTACCAAAAATGGTGAAGCCTCTACTAGTTATGAGACTTTTGAAGGAACGGAAGCAGAAGTAAGAGCTCAAGTAGAGGCTTTTAATACAGCAGATGGAAACCTTAAAATAGAAACAAAAGCTATAGAAAAAGTTATTGAGAATTAAATATCCTCTCAACTTTTAAAAGTTAAAATGAGTTCTTATAAAAACCACGCCATTCGCGTGGTTTTTTGTATTTTTAAACCCATATGTTTAAGAAAGATCCGCTTCAAATAATAGCATTTCAAACCTACGGTACCTCGAATCATTTGTATTTAAGAGGTCGAGCCATAGAAGATGAAAGTATAAACCTAGAACAACAAGGTGCTTTTAAGCTTCTTTTTAATGCATGGAAGCGTTTTGAAACCGACGAAATAAAAAATACCGAGCTTAGAATTAAAGTTGGAGATGATAAGTTTTATTATACCAAAACAGATAAAAAAGGCTATTTTTTAATAGATGGAATTGTTGAAAATTTAGAGGATTATGCAAATACTGAAGGTTGGGTGCCCTTGGAGATTTCGTATAATACACAGCATTTAAAAAGAACTATTCAAAGCGATAATAGATTTCCAGGAGACATGCTTATTCCTTCAAAAAAGGCATCTTTTGGGGTTATTAGCGATATTGACGATACCATTTTACATACGGGATTAACATCTATTTTAAAATGGCGGGTCTTAATAAATACCTTACTTACATCGGCAGGAAAACGCTTGCCGTTAGAAGGAGCACCAGAATTTTACCATCTTTTACATCGGGGTAAAACAGGGCAGGAGGCTAACCCTATATTTTATGTAAGCCATAGTCCATGGAACTTATATAGGTATTTGGAATTGTTTTTAAATAAAAACAATTTTCCTAAAGGGCCTATAAT
This sequence comes from Algibacter sp. AS12, assembly GCF_046736315.1. Taxonomy (NCBI): domain Bacteria; kingdom Pseudomonadati; phylum Bacteroidota; class Flavobacteriia; order Flavobacteriales; family Flavobacteriaceae; genus Algibacter; species Algibacter sp. AS12. Next base: position 26,404 of record NZ_CP151841.1, on the reverse strand, counting down.
ACTTAGAAGTTTTCCTAGACCGTTTACAAAAAAGAGAAAAGGAGAAAAACCCCAAAAGCACAAAGAGATTGTAAATATTTTAAAAACGTATCCGGATTTAAAGTTTATTCTAATTGGCGATATTGGAGAACATGACCCTTATATCTATAAGGAAGTATCGGAGTCTTTTCCGGGTAGAATTTTGGCTATTTATTTAAGGAGCGTTAATCATAAAAAGAAAATGTTACGTGTAAAGGCTTTGTTTGATGGTTACAAAACTATACCTGTGTTATTGGTAGAGCATGCCAATGCTGTTATAGCACATGCTAGATTACATGGTTTTATAAAATAGCTAAGGCTTTTTTTAGATAGACCGAACTTAATTTTGTGTAATTACTTTAGCGTATAGTTGCGTTAGGGATTGTAGAGGATAGCCCACAGTCCGATGCAGGAGATGCGAGGACTTGTAATGTTTCGAATTTAATCAAGACAGACTTCAAGCGGTCCCGTTCTATTTTGGCTAAAAACGGCAACTTCGCATAATCCGTAATTTTCAGGGGGTATTTCATTAATAGTGTCTGTAATGACACTTAGTTTTATTAAATTTTTATAATATCTGTTAAAAAAGATTAATAGCTAGATGATGAATTCTAAATATCTTATTTTCGATTTCAAATTCACAGAAAATGATGAAAGTCTTTGTTCCTCTATTTTTTTATTTAATATGCATTTTGCATGGGTTTGCCCAAAGTAATTTGGTTGTAGAAAATACTGAGCATTATAAAGTTTATGATTCATTTTTAAGCTATGAAAATAATAATGTTTTTAATGGTTTGGAATATATAGATGATTATAGAAGTTTGGATATTAAAAATCATAAATTTTATGCTTCAAGTGATTTTCTAAGTGGATTTATTGTTTATAATGAACAACCCTATTATAATGCTAAAATGAAGTATGATTTGCTTCATGATTTGGTAATTCTGGAATTTGTAAATAATAAAGTTGCTAATTTGAGTTTAAACTCAAATATGATTAGTCAATTTGTTTTGAATGACGACAAGTTTGTTAGACTCCCTAAAACCACCTCGCTTTTACCTTTTTATGAAAACGGTTTTTTTAAAGAAGCCTATAAAGGGGAAGAATATGAGTTATACGTTAAGTATAAAAAAGAAGGTATACAGAAACTATCAAAAAATAAAGTGTTTTATGTGTTTAAAGACCATGAAATATATGTTTTGTTTTATAAAAACATTTATTTAAAAATTAATTCAAAGAAAGATATTATTGAATTAATACCCGAAAAAAAAGCTGAAATATCTGATTATTTTAATTCTAACAGGCGTTTGTACAAAAAGAATAAGTATCAATTTTTTGTAAAATTATTCACCAACTTAAATTAGATTAAAAATTATACTTTAATATATGAAGAAATTAGTGATTTTGATTTTTATGCTCTTGCTCAGCGCAGTTGGGATGTCTCAAGAGAATAAAAAAGTTTCAATCAGTTTTAACCAAACGAATCGTATTGATGCTTTGATTAAATTGGAGAAATTGGTGGGATATCAATTTTACTTTGAAGCACAGTGGTTTGAGGATGATTTATTATCAAAATCTTACAAGGATGTTAGAATAGAGACTATTATTGAAGACATTTTAGAAGACACATCTATAAATTATTTGATTTTTGACGGTAAAGTTATTTTAACCAAGAATAACGCTATTATGGATAAATTACCTGACTTTTTTTTTAAAAACGGAGATCCTGATCGTACTAAAATAGTTGATACAGAACTAAATAAAAAAACTAAAACCCCAATTCTTCAAAAACAATATATCAGTAACCGAGTAAAAAGTGATGGTAATATTTATGCTATAGGAAAGGAAGACGCCAATTCTACTCAAAGTAAATATAATGTTTCTGGTCGTATTAGGGATTCAAAGACGAATAAGCCTATAGATAATTTAGTAGTATTTATAAAAGACAAAAATGTAAATGCAACTACGGATGGTTCTGGATTTTATGAATTGGAAGTGCCTTCAGGATTTTATGAACTAGTAACATCATCTTTATCATACGGAAAAAGTAAGCGAAAAATAATTGTGTACGGTAATGGAACTTTAAATTTTAGTTTAAATGAGTCTGCCGAATTACTTGATGAAATTGTTATTGAATCGGATAAAGATGATAATATTAAAAAAGCTGAAGTTGGAGTAACTACAATTGATATTAAAGGCCTTAAGAATATACCTTTAGTTTTAGGAGAACGCGATGTTTTAAAAGTGGCAACGACAATGCCTGGTATAAAAACAGCAGGTGAAGGTGCCTTGGGCTATAATGTAAGAGGCGGAAAGGTTGACCAAAACTTAATTCTTTTCGATGATGCGGTTATGTATAACCCGTCTCACTTTTTTGGAGTATTCTCAGCAATAAATCCTTTTGCAACTGGTAGTGTGGATATTTATAAAGGCAGTATTCCTGCTGAGTTCGGCGGTCGTTTATCTTCTGTTATTGATATTTCTACAAAGGAGGCAAATATGGAAAAGTTTTCTGGCGAAGGTAATATTGGCCCAATAACAGGAAACTTAATGATAGAAGCTCCAATTATAAAGGATAAAATGTCAATTTTGGTTGGTGGGAGAGCGACTTATTCGGATTGGGTTCTTAAAGCTGTTTCTGAAGAATCAATAAAAAATAGTAAAGCTTCTTTTTATGATGCACTTGTAAAATTTAATTATAAAATTAATGACAAAAATGATTTACAAGCTACAGCATATCATAGTAATGATGAATTTAGTATTACTTCAGATTCTGTTTATGGCTATAGCAATAGATTGGCTTCTATAAAATGGAATCATAAATTTAATGATAAAAACAGAGCTTCTGTTCAATTAGCTACAAGTGAATATAAATTTAGTATTATTTATGATGGTGTTTTTAACCGAAATTTTGATTTGGGTTACAGTATAAACGAAACACAGTTAAAATTAAATGCTAAATATTTATACAGTAAAAAACATAAATTTAGTTATGGAGTAAGCAGTAAAATATATGGAATAAAACCAGGAAGTATAGTGCCTTTAGGCGATGAGTCTGTTGTTGAACCAAAAAGTGTAGACAATGAAAGGGCTCTAGAATCGGCCTTATTCGTTTCCGATTTAATTGAGGTAAACAAAAAGCTCTTGTTAGATATTGGTGTAAGGTACTCGTTATATGCTTCATTGGGTGCGGGGACTCAAAACGTTTACGACCCATCTCAACCAAAAAGCTCAGAATCTGTTATAGATACTAAGTCTTACAAAAAAAATGAGGTGATTAAAACTTATGGAGGACCAGAATTTCGATTTTCTGGAAGATATTTTTTGTCTCCAAATGTTTCACTAAAAGTTGGATATAATAAAACCATTCAGTACTCTCATTTATTATCGAGTAATACTACAGCATCTCCTGTTGATTCGTGGAAACTATCAGATTTAAATATTGAACCCCAAAGAGCAGAGCAGTTTTCAGCTGGAGTATATAAGAATTTTGATGACGGCGTGCATGAATTAAGTATAGAAGGCTATTACAAAAAAATGAAAAACCTTTTAGATTTTAAAGTTGGTGCAGAGTTACTTTTAAACGAAAATATAGAAACAGAACTTTTACAGGGCGAAGGGAGAGCTTATGGAGCAGAGTTTTTATTAAAAAAGAAAAAAGGAAGACTTAATGGCTGGCTAGGTTATTCTTATTCAAAAACTTTGGTTAAGTTGGATAGTGATTTTTTATCGAATCAAGTAAATAACGGCGAGTATTTCCCAGCAAATCAAGATAGACCACATGATGTTAATGTGGTGTCAAATTATAGACTTACAAAGCGATACAGTGTTTCCATGAATTTTAATTATCAAACAGGAAGACCAGTTACATATCCTGTTGGAAAATATAATTACAATGGACAAGAACAAGTATTATACAGCGATAGAAATAAATTTAGAATACCAGATTACTATCGTTTTGATGTTGGAGTTAATATTGAAGGCAATCATAAAAACGTAAAATTGGCGCATAGTTTTTGGAATATTTCAGTTTATAATGTGTTGGGTAGAAATAATCCTTATTCTGTGTTTTTTGTAAATGATAATGGCGAAATAAAGGGGCTTAAATCTTCTATATTTTCTGTTCCGGTGCCAACAATAACGTATAATTTTATATTTTAATTATGAGATTGAATAAATTATATAGAAGCATATTGTTACTTGTGTTATTAAGTATATCCTTTTGTTGCACAGAGCCATTTCCTTTGGTTACGGAATCATTTGAGGATGTTTTAGTTGTTGAAGCCACCATAACTGATGAGTTTAAAAGACAAGAGATAAAACTTTCAAGAACTTATTTATTAGAAAGTGATACGCCTGTTATTGAAAGTAATGCTAATGTTAGAATTGAGGATAGTAATAATAATATCTATAATTTTAGCGAAACAGGTAATGGTTTGTATTTATCTAACTCGGCATTTCAAGCAGTACCTAATGTTGCCTATAAATTAGTAATTACTACAACTGATGGAAAAGAATACATTTCAAATAGTGAATTTTTACCATCTAAAGCAGAAATGGAAAACCTCTATGCAGAATTGGTTAATTTAAATGGAGAAATAGGGGTTCAAGTATTTGTTGATACCAACGATAATTTAGGGGATGCTAATTTTTTCAGGTATGAATATGAGGAAACTTATAAGATAGTAGCTCCGTATTACAAAAGCCTCGATGCTATAGTTATTGCAGACGAGTTTATTGAATTAGTACCTAGAGATCCGGGTGAAGAGGTTTGCTATTCAAGCAATTCTTCAAGCGAAATCATTTTAACAAGTGTTAGTGGTTTAGCAGAGAATCGTATTGCAAAATTTCCAGTTCGATTTATTTCAATGAATAGTCCAACTCTAAGAGAGAGATATAGTATTTTAGTAAGGCAGTATGTTCAGTCTGCTGATGCCAATACGTTTTATAAAGTTTTAAAAAAGTTAAATTCAGATGGAGAAAGTGCATTTGTAGGTAATCAACCAGGTTTTATACAAGGTAACATCTTTTCTTCACAAAACGTTTCCGATAAAGTTGTTGGGTTTTTTGATTTAAGTTCAGTGTCGTCTAAAAGAATTTATTTCGATTATACGGAGTTTAATTTAGATTTACCACCATATTTTTATGACTGTGATTTAAGACTGTTAGATTATGATAAAGTAGGTAGTGATAACCCACCAGAGCAAAATGAAAGAGCTATACTTTTATATTTGTTAAGCAGGTATAACCCTTATAAATATGTTTCAGGAAGTAGCTCTGTTTACCAATTGGCAAGTCCGGAGTGTGGCGACTGTACAACATTTTCATCAAACTTAAAACCATCATTTTGGGAAGATTAATTAAAAGAATACAATTTGTAGTTGGAGTAGCTTTGTGTTTGTTTTGCTTAGATTCCACATGCCAAATAGATAAGGAGAGTTTTGAAGCTTTCAAAGCTATTATTCCTCAAGAAAATATTGTGCTTCAGGTAAATACCAATACTATATTGGCAGGAGAAACTTTATTCTATAAACTATATTGCGTAAGCAGTACAGGAAAATTAAGTGCGGCTAGTAAAATAGCTTATGTTGAATTAATTGGAGCTAATAAAAAGAACCTGTTTAAACATAAGCTACAACTGAATAAGGGATTAGCTAATGGAGATTTTTTTATACCACCAAATATAGAAACGGGGCATTACAAGCTTATATCTTACACCAAATGGATGAACAATAATAGCGCTAATCCATTTTTTCAATCTGATGTATATATTATCAATCCATTTATACCTAACGATGATTCTTTTGAAAATAAAGAATTATACGCCGATAATCTAAAAGAGATAAAAAAAACGATTCCTACGGTTCTTCAAGAAAATACAGACATTAAACTTGAGACTAATAAAAAGGTTTATAAAGTTAGAGAAAATGTTGAAATTACTATGAGTAGCCTGCTTGGTGAAAGTAATTATGGGAATTATAGTGTGTCGGTTCGTAAGTTGGATTCAATAGGAGTTACAGATCATAACTCTAATAATAAAGTTGATAATTATAACGAAATAAAATATTTACCTGAAATAAGAGGCGAAGTTATTTCGGGTCAAGTGCTATCTAAAAGTAACAATACAATCGTAGCAGATATGATTGTTGCATTGTCAATTCCGGGTAGTCATTACATTTATAAAAATGTAAAAACCGATCAAAGGGGTAAATTTTATTTCAATATCCACGAAAACTATAATGATAGTGAAGTCATTATACAAGTGCTAGATAAAAATAAAGGGGATTATAATATTCTATTGGATGATTCGTCTTTTAAATATGCAGATCAATTAAAGTATGCAAAAATAAAAGTAAATGAAAATACTAAAGACTGGCTTTTAAAGCAAAGCATACATAATCAAATAGAAAGTGCATATCATAATGCAAAGCGAGATAGTATTGTTTTCCGTAGTCCAAATACGATGTTTTATGGTAACCCTACAGTTAAATATTTTTTAGATGATTACACAAGGTTTCCATCGGTTAAAGAGACTTTTGTTGAAATTATAGCTGAAGCTGCTGTAAGAAAGAGCGGAGATAATTTTAGTTTTAAAGTATATAACTACGAAGAACTACGAAATAATGTTTTTAAGGATTATAATCCCTTAGTTTTATTTGATGGTATATTAATTCAAAATAACTTAGATGTTTTGGATTATGATTCTAATAAAATTGAAAGTGTTAGTGTCGTAAGAGGTATATATTTTAATGGTCCTAGTATTTTCAATGGAATAATTGATATTAAAACAAAGAAAAGTGATTTTAAGTTACCAAAGTATAGAGAAGGTTTTGGGTTTTTAAACCTTGATGCTATTAAAGAAAATAAAATATATTATAACCCCATTTATACTTCAGAAGTAAGTAAACTTAAAAGAATTCCCGATTATAGAAGTCAATTATTATGGGAACCTAATTTGTTTTTTAATTCAAGTTCGAGTACAATTAACTTTTACACATCAGATGTAAAAGGGGTATTTGAAATAACTTTAGAAGGGTATTCTAATGCCGGTAAATATATAATATCAAAAATGTATTTTGAGGTAGGAAATTAAAGCTTAAAACAACCCGTTTATCTCAGCATCAATAGTATTTATTACATGCCCTAAATCTTCTTGGTTATCAACAAAATTTAAATTGTCTACATCAATTATAAGTAATTTTCCTTTGTTGTATCCATGAATCCACGCTTCATAACGTTCGTTAAGTCGGCTTAAATAATCGATGCTAATTGTATTTTCGTAGTCGCGTCCGCGTTTATGAATTTGCGATACCAAATTTGGAATAGAACTGCGTAAATATATAAGCACATCTGGCCCCTTTACTAAAGATTCCATAAGTTCGAAAAGTGAGGTGTAGTTTTCGAAATCGCGATTGGTCATTAAACCCATGGCGTGCAAGTTGGGCGCGAATATGTGAGCATCTTCATAAATAGTTCGGTCTTGAATAATGTCTTTTCCGCTTTGACGAATTTGTAAAACTTGACGAAATCTGCTGTTTAAAAAGTATACCTGAAGGTTAAAACTCCAACGTGCCATTTCAGTATAAAAATCATCTAAATATGGGTTGTCCACCACATCTTCCAACTGGGCTTCCCAGTTGTAGTGTTTTGCTAATAATTTGGTGAGTGTTGTTTTTCCTGCGCCAATATTTCCGGCAATAGCAATGTGCATGGTGTTACTGTATTTTAAGTTGAAATTTATTTAGGACATTATTGCCGTAAATATACAAGGTTTCGTTGACTACAAAAAACTGATTTATCAATAAATTTGATGTATCGATTGGTAAGACCTTTTCCTTGTCTTTTGGCATATAAAATAATTGGCTGTCTCTTTTTAATATAATATTTTCATTACTTTCCGCTAGAGCAGTATACCCCGTATTTTTTACTTTTTTTACTAAACTTCCAAAGTAATTATAGGTGTACAAATAGTTTTTAGTTAATAGCCAGCAAAAGTTGTAGTTGCTTTTTATGTCTAGAGCTTCGCTTTGTACAGGAGCCGTTTGTGCTCGATTGGTTTTAGTTTTATAATCAAACAATTCTAGTTTTTGTAAATCTTGATTAAAAATCCAAAAGGTATTATCGTAACCAGTAGCAATATGCGACACGTTTTTGTAGGGTGATAATGCGTTAAAATCTATTTTAAACACTTCTGCTAAGCGATTATCAAGTATAACTACCGTATTAAAATCTTTATAGAATAGATTAATTTTTAAAGGGTTAAATGTATTAACATCGCTTAGGTCTCCTAGTTGTAAGTTGTTGTATGTTATGGTTTTAGTGTTTGTTTTTTTATGTAAAATATTGTTGTTAACATAAAACACAGTATTAAAATTATCCACGGCAATTAGAGAATCACTTTTTAAGTTTACAGAATCGATAAACTTTATAGCTACAGATTCTTGTGCACTAATGGAAACGAAGAAAAATATAAAAATATAGTAAGTGTATTTCATTGCAGCTTGAAAAATACAAAAATCAATCCAGTAATAGGCTAGTTGTTAATAAAACGCTACTTAGATTATTTATTGTTTTATTTTAACTAAATATTAACTTTTTTGGATTAAACTGTCGAGTATTTGTTAGGTCTAAACCGTAGTTTAATAACTACTTTTGGTTTAAAGTATAATCTTATTATAATTTGATAATGAAAAATAACAACACTACAATTTTTACGCTAGTCCTACTTTTACTGGTTAGTGTAGCACTGCATGCACAACAAGATTTTCAAGGTAAAGCTTACTATTTTTCTAAAACAACCATGGATTTGAGTCGTTTTAATAGGGGGGGAGAGCAAATGACCGAACAGCGTAAAAAAGAGTTGGAAACGCGTTTTAAGTCCATGTTAGAAAAAACTTATGTTTTAACTTTTAACAAGGAAGAATCCATTTTTGTTGAAGATGAAAAATTATTGTCTCCAGTAAATTCGGGAAGAGGCTTTGGAGGGTTTGCAAGCAGTTTTGCTCCAGGACCACAATACAAAAACGTTAAGGAAAAATTGTATTTGCAAGACCAGGAGTTTTTTGGAAAGCAATTTTTAATTAAAGAAGACATGGAGCCTTTAGAGTGGGTTATGGGTAAAGAAACCAAGCAAATAGGTCAATATTTATGCTTTAAAGCGACTGCTAAAAAAGTATCTAATGAAGTTGGGTTTGGGCCACCAAGACGAGGTAATGATGATGACAAGGAAGAGGATGCAGCTAAAAAAGACGAACCAAAAATAGTTGAAGTTACAGCGTGGTATACGCCACAAATACCAGTTAGCCAAGGACCAGCAGATTATTGGGGATTACCAGGTTTAATTTTAGAAGTAACAGCTGGCGATACGGTTATGCTTTGCTCTAAAATTGTTATTAATCCAGAAGAAAAAACTGAAATTAAAGCACCTAGAAAGGGATCGGTTGTTACACAAGCCGAATATAAAGAGATTGTTACTAAAAAAATGGAAGAATTTAGAGCCAATCGTGGTAGAGGAAACGGAAGACCAGGCGGCGGAAGAGGGCGTTAATTTTTAGATACCAATCAATAATGATAAAGAAACTCATATTAATAGTTTTAATTGGCTTTGCTAATAACGCAATAGGTCAAATTAAATTAGAGGGTGTTGTAAAAGATAGCATAGGCGCGCCATTAGAATTGGCAAACGTAATAGCTATTAATCAAGAAACAAAAACCTTGCAGTCCTACGGAATTACAGATCAGGCTGGGTTTTATAGAATAAGTTTAGCTAAAAATGGTACCTACAGTATACAGGTAAGTTATATAGGTATGAAAACCTATACTGAAACCATTACAACTGTAAATGATGATGTAGTTAAGGATATTGTTTTAGAAGCCGATAACGCCTTAGATGCTATCGAGTTAACCTACGAAATGCCTGTTACCGTAAAGGGAGATACCTTAATTTATAATGCCGATTCTTTTAAAAACGGAACAGAACGCAAACTAGAAGATGTATTAGAAAAGCTTCCAGGTGTCGAAATAAATGATGACGGCCAGGTAGAAGTGGAAGGGAATGTAGTAAGCAAGTTAATGGTTAATGGAAAAGATTTTTTTGATGGCGATACCAAATTAGGTATTAAAAACATTCCTTCGAATGCTGTCGATAAAATACAGGTACTCCGTAATTTTTCTGAGGTTGGTCAATTAAGTGGTGTTACTAATAATCAAGATAATGTTGCTATTAATATAAAACTTAAAGAAGGAAAGGAGAATTTTTGGTTTGGTAATATTACCGCAGGAGTTGGAGCCTCTCCCGATGATGAACTCTACATCTTGCAACCAAAATTGTTTTATTATAGCCCTAAGTTTAGCTTAAATTTTATTGGAGATTTAAATAATACAGGCGATTTGGCTTTAACGCGAGAAGATCTTCGTGGTTTTGGTGGTGGTTTTAGAGCACCAAGTAGAAGCAGCGGAACAAGTATTAGTTTAGGAAATAACAGTCTTAATTTTTTAACGTCGCAAAACAATGCTCTAGAAATTAAAAACAAATTAGCGGCAACAAATTTTAGTTATTCGCCTAACAAAAATTTAGATTTAAGTGGATTTGCTATTTTTAATAGCAGCAATATTTTATCAAAGGAAAAAAGTTTGGTGCAGTATACAGATTCCGATTTAGGGATTCCAGACGAAGCTACCGAGCAAAATAGCGAGGAGCGGTCTAATCAAGGTTTACTAAAACTTAGTGCAGCCTATAAGCCTAATATTAATAATCAATTAGATTATGATATTTTAGGTCGATTCTCTAAAGACACTCAAAATCAAAACTTGTTTTCTAGTGTTCTAGGGAACACCACACAGTTAGATGAAGCTACGCCTTTTAGTATTAGTCAAAGTTTAAATTATTATTACACATTAAATGAAACTAATATTTTTGCTTTTGAAGGCCAACATTTAATTAAAAATGAAGATCCGTTTTACAATGCACTATTGTTAAATAATCCTGATAATAATGAAGATGAAGACAATGATGCTTTTGATACAACTGCAGATGCCATAGGGTTTTTAACAAATTTAGATTATTACGATATTGGGCAAAACAAACGTATTAAATCGAACCAAGTTGATGCTAAAATTGATTATTACAATATTCTTAATGGTAAGAGTAATATCAATTTTACTTTAGGAACTATTTATAGTAGACAAGAGTTTAACTCGAATATTTTTCAGTTTTTAGAAGATGGTTCAGAGTTTGAACCAACCCCAAGTTTTAACGATGGTTTAGCAAAAAATGACACCGAGTATAATTTTACCGATGTTTATTTAGGAGCACACTATACTTTAAAAACGGGTAAGTTTACCATAACACCAGGGTTTTCTGTGCATGCCTACGGAAATAAAAACACCCAGTTTGGTGAAACATTCGAAGATAGTTTCTTTAAGCTGTTACCAGATTTCGAGACTCGAATTCAGCTTAAAAAAAGCGAGAGTTTAACACTGCGTTATCAAATGCAAAATCAGTTTACCGATGTTACAAATTTAGCACAGGGCTTAGTATTTAATAGTTTTAGTAGTATTCAATACGGAGAGCCAGAACTACAAAATGCCTTATCGCATAATTTAAGTTTGTTTTACAGAAGTTTTAATCTTTTTAATTACACTAATGTATATGCAAGACTTGCTTACAATAAGAATATCGATCAAATACGAAGTCTTACCGATTTTGATAATGTAATAAGAACAAGTACATTTTTCAATTCTAATTTTGCCGATGAAAGTGTTTCGGCTAGTGGCCGTGTTCAACGTACTTTTGGGAAATTACAAGCAGGAATTTCAACGAGTTTAAACTATAGTAAAATTAATCAGTTTATTCAAGGGCAGCAGTCTTTAAACGAACAGTTTACACAAAGTTACACACCAGAATTAAGAACTAATTTTAGAGAGGCACCAAACGTTAGGTTAAGATACCGCTATAGTGTTTCAAATAACGATCAGGGTTCAAGTTCTACAAAGTTTGTTACTAAGGCGCCTTCTATTAATTTTGATGCTTACATATGGAAGTCGGTAACTTTCGAAACCGATTTTACATATAGCAATCAGGACGATGGTGTAAATCCATCACAATCCTTTAAAACTTGGGATGCCTCTTTAGCATACAGAAAAAATGAAGACTCCAAATGGGAATATGTTTTAAAAGCTACTAATTTATTAGATATAGATTCTAGAGTACGCAATAGTGCAACAAACTTGTCTGTTTTTAGTTCAGAAACTTTTATTCAGCCTCGATTTGTAACCTTAAGAATACGTTACGAGTTGTAATTTAATGGGTTAGACATCCCGAATTAATACTCGGGATGTCTTTTTAAATCCGAAAGGTTTTCTATTCTTTTAATGCTGAAATATGCGCAGCAAGAAAAAAATAAAAAAAAATATTAAATTCTTCATTTTATCTTTGCAGAATTAAGAAACAATAATATATTTGCGGTCAGTTTTGGGGAGATACTCAAGCGGCCAACGAGGGCAGACTGTAAATCTGCTGACTACGTCTTCGCAGGTTCGAATCCTGCTCTCCCCACTTAACTCGAAAAGTCTGCCTTGGCAGACTTTTTTTGTTTCTAGAAAAATCCAAAACCTGTTTTAGGATTTTTCTAGAAACGAAAAAAGTAGGCTGTATTAACAGCGTTCCTTTTCATTTTTCAGGAGTGGGGAACAAGGATACGTAATCCTGTGCTTTACTTATTTCAACTTGTAAATTCTAATGCATTATAGTTAGATTTGCACGCAGAAAATATATTCATGACACATACTTTAGAAGCATTGCAATCTGGACAGCTAATTGGCCTTAAAAGACTAAAATTAGCCTGTGGGTTAAAAACATTTCCAGAGGACATTTTAAAACTAGCCGATACCTTAGAAATTCTAGATTTATCCGGTAACGATCTTTCTATATTGCCAGATAGTTTTGCCCAACTAAAGAAATTAAGAATTTTATTTTTTGCAAATAATAAGTTTACAGTATTTCCTTCGGTTTTAGCTCGGTGTCCTGAATTGAGTATGATTGGTTTTAAATTCAATCAAATCACAACAGTTCCTGAAGATGCATTTCCACCCAAACTAAACTGGCTTATTCTAACTGATAATAAAATTAAGGCATTACCCAAAAGTATAGGAAAAGCAAATAGACTCCGTAAATGTGCCTTATCAGGAAATAAAATTGAAGCATTACCCGACGAAATGGCAAACTGTGTAAACTTGGAGCTTTTACGTATTTCGGCAAACCATTTAAAAGTGATTCCTAATTGGTTATTTAAGTTGCCTAAATTAACATGGATAGCTTTTGGAGGAAACCCTGTAGCGCAAAGCATGCCATGTAATAACAATCTAGAATCGTATAATTGGGACCATTTCAGTATTAAAACATTAATTGGCGAGGGTGCTTCTGGATTTATTTCTCGTGCTCGTTGGGAACAAAAGCAAGAAGATGTTGCTATAAAAGTGTTTAAAGGCGCTGTAACTAGCGATGGTTTACCCGAAGATGAAATGGATGCTTCCATAGCGGCCGGAAACCATAAGAATTTAATACCTATTTTGGGTAAAATAAAAAATCATCCGGATGGTAAAAGTGCTTTAATAATGGAACTTATAGCTTCCAATTATAGTAATCTAGGAAATCCTCCAAGTTTAGAAACATGTACAAGAGATGTATTTGATGAAACCACTGGTTTTACAGCTAACCAATTATTAAAAATAGCAAAAGGTATGGCCTCGGTATGTGGGCAATTACATGAGAAGGGTATTAATCATGGCGATTTTTATGCCCATAATATCTTGGTAAATAAAACAGCAGATTGTTATTTAGGCGATTTTGGAGCAGCTAGTTTTTATAATGTAAATGGGGAAATTGCACCAAATATACAACGCATAGAAGTAAGAGCTTATGGGTGTCTGTTAGAAGATGTTTTAAATGTAGTTAGCCAAGATTCTTTTAACGAAGGCCAACTAAATAATTGGCTAAAACTAATTAATGATTGTACTAAACCAGATGTTATAGCTCGACCTAGTTTTTCAGAAATTACGGAGGTTTTAAATACCTTTTAAATAAAAAAAATCTGTAATTAAAAATTACAGATTTTTGTATAAGTTGAAGAAATAAGAATTTATTTTCCTTTTTTCTGTTTATTAATTTCGTCTTGCAATTGGCGTCTCACTTTTTGTTCGCGCTCTAATGCTGTTCTGCGGTGCTCATCGAATTCTTCTTCAATTTCAGCTAAATTATGATTCGCTTTTCTAGTAATAGCATTACTGTTTTTAAATTTATAAATAAACAAAATTAGTAAAGCTAATAAAGCACCTATAATAGACCACATAAGCACATTGTAGTTTATTTTACTCATTTGCATTCCAAAGAGTGCCATATTGTTTTTTTCAGAATTAGTGGTTTCTAAATCTGATTGCGTATTTGAAAGATTCGCTTTTAAAGCTAAAATTTCTTTAGCTTGAGACGACACTACAGCCTTTGTTTCTGCTAAATTTTTATGTACTGTTTTTAAAGAGTCTAAAGTATGAGCACGAAGTGCTAATAACATACTTAATTTTACAGCTTCGTAAGGTTGACCGTTGGTTCCTTTAAAATTCCCAGACTTTTTAAGGATATATTCAAATTGATTATCAATAGTTCCTTTGTATAAGGATAATTGGTCGTCGTCTTCAGTAGTGGTTTGAGAAAATGAATTAAAGCTTATTAAACAGCTAAATATAAGTAAACATAGAGATTTGATAGGATTCATTTTAAATGCTTTTTGGTTGTATTTGGTTTGCGAATTTATAAAATATAGTTTATTAAACGATTAAAAATCAATAAAAAGCCTCATAAAAATGAGGCTATTTTATATACGATTCAAATCCTATATTAGATTATTAAAAATGTGTTTAAATTTATGGCGTATTAATAATGCGTATAACGTCTAACCTTTGCAATATATTTTGCTAAGCGTATAACTTGATGGCTGTATCCATATTCGTTATCATACCAAATGTATAAAATGATGTTTTTTCCATCTTTTCTAACAATGGTAGCCTTACTATCATAAATGGATGGGGCAGAACAGCCAACAATATCGCTAGATACCAGTTCGTCGCTCAATTCAAATTTAATTTGTTCTACCAAATCGCCTTCTAAGGCATATTTTTTTAAAACTGAATTCACACCACTAAGCGATGTTTTATTCTCTATTTCTAAATTTAAAATGGCTAACGATCCATTGGGTACAGGTACACGAATAGCGTTGGAAGTAAGTTTACCTTCTAAACTTGGCAACGCTTTAGCAACGGCAGTTCCAGCTCCAGTTTCTGTAATAACCATATTAAGGGCCGCAGCTCTTCCGCGGCGGTATTTACCATGAAAGTTATCCACTAAGTTTTGGTCGTTTGTATAAGCATGTATAGTTTCTAAATGGCCGCTTTTTACTCCAAAACTTTCTTCAATAACCTTTAAAATTGGGGTTATGGCATTTGTAGTACATGAGGCTGCCGAAAATATATCGATTTTATCAGGGTTATTTTCCTGTTGGTTTACACCATGAACAATATTAGGAATACCTTTTCCAGGGGCGGTTAATAAAACCTTTTTAACGCCTTTCGATTCTAAATGCTTACTCAAGGCTTCTTTATCTCTAAAGGCGCCAGTATTATCAATAACTAAAGCGTTATTAATATTATAGGTAGTGTAATCGATCTCTTCTGGCGTATTTGCCGAAATTATATGTACTGTAGTTCCATTAATTATCAAAGCATTCTGCTTAGCATCAATAGTAACGGTACCCGAAAAATCGCCATGTACCGAATCGTTTCGTAAAAGCGAAGCTCTTTTTTCTAGTATTTGAGCATTTATAGCCCCACGGGTAACAATGGCTCTTAGGCGTAATTGACTTCCTTTTCCGGTACGCGTCATAAGTTCTCTGGCTACCAATCTACCAATTCTACCAAAACCATAAAGTATAACGTCTTTTGGTTCAAAACTTCCATTTTTACTTGCGTCTTTTAGTTTGTGAGACACAAAGGCCTTGGCGTTATTATGTTTATTGTCGTCTAAATGGTACTCGTAAGTTAGCTTTCCAATATCTAATTTGGCAGGAGGGACGTTAAGGGCTTTTATGGCCTGAGCAATTTCAACCGAATCAAAAATAGAAATGGGCTTTTGCACAAATTTACCCGCGTATTCGTGCAGGTTTAAAATCTGACTCACATTTCTATCTATTAGTTGGTTTCTAAAAAGTACCAATTCAATCGATTTGTCATACCATAGATCGCTTACGGCTTTTATAAATTCTACAGTTGCTTTTCTTCGATCAGCCTGAAATGCTAATTCTTTTTCATAAGTTTTATTAGAACCCATAATGTATAAAGTTTAGTTTGTGGTGTTTTAGCTAAATTACCATATTTCAAACGTTTTCGTAAAGCACTTTAACGAATAAAATAACCCTTCAAATAATAAGTATATTTAAAGGGTTATTAAAATTAATTGGAACTTGATTTCGGTAATTAAAACTTATTATTCGTCTTAATTAGTATATAATCTATCTAAAATTATAGCGTTCTAAATCGCCATTCGTATTTATAACTTCTAGTCTTAAAGCTTCGTATCTAGATTTATTTCTTAAAGCACGTTGCACATCTTCTACATTTTTCACTTTAATATCGTTAATTGCTGTAATAATACAGCCTTCTTCAATACCATTCTTTTTCCAATATTCAGCATATTGCTCATCTAGTTCAGCAATTTTAACACCGTAAGTCACCTTAAATTTCTTTAGGTCTTTGGCCTTAGCATCTTTAATTCGTCCTACAAGCGGCATAGTAAAGGTGTCATTTTTTGCTAGGGTTACAGGTATAGTTTTTAAATCGCCATCTCTAGATACTATTAAGTTTACCACATCGTTAGGGCGTTTAGCGCTTAAATGTCCGGTTAAATCAGAGAATTTAGATACTTTAATATTATCAATTTCTTTAATTATATCACCTTTTTTAATACCTGCTTTTTCAGCTCCAGAATCTGCAACCACATCATCAATATAAACACCTTCCGTATCAGGAACTCCAATTTTTTCAGCATTCATACTATTTAAAGCACCACCTTGTATACCTAAAATACCATTTTGTACGTTTCCAAACTCCATAATATCTTCAATCACCTTTCTAGCAATATTACTAGGTACAGCAAAAGAATACCCTACATAAGAGCCCGTTTGCGATGTTATAGCGGTATTAATTCCCACCAATTCACCATTAGTGTTTACCAAAGCACCACCAGAATTCCCTGGGTTTACTGCCGCATCTGTTTGAATAAACGATTGTCTGCTTGTACCCGATAAATCTCTAGATTTTGCACTAATAATACCCGCCGTAACAGTCGATGTTAAATTAAAAGGGTTACCAACAGCCAAAACCCACTCGCCAATTTTAGCGTTGTCAGAATCCGCAAAAGTTACAAATGGTAATTCCTCGTCGGCATCGATTTTTAAAAGCGCGATATCCGTTTTTTCGTCTGCACCAACCAATTCCGCTGTATACGTTTTATTATTGTTTAAGGTAACCGATAATTCGTGGGCATTTTTAATAACATGGTTATTGGTAATTATATAGCCATCGGCGTTAATAATAACACCAGATCCTGTTCCTGTTTGGGCACGTTCAGACGATCGTCCCGAAAACAAATCTTGCATGGTGTATGTCCCTTTACTAAGCGTAACATTTTTAACGTGTACCACCGCGTTTACAGTATTTTCGGCAGCTACGGTAAAATCTATTTTATCCTCGGCACTAAATAAAGGCCGTGTGTTGGTTGTTGGTAAAAATGTAGGGTTTTCGGCAGCTGCAGCAATAACAACAGGTTGCTTTTCTTCTAAAAAAAGCTTGTAGGTTCCTAAAGTGAAAATGCCACCCAAAGCCGATACGAATACTAATGTTAAAATCTTTTTCATATGCGTTAATCTTGTATGTTTTAAAATTATTTCAATCTATTTAACGATTAAAATTAATTATTTATTGAATACATAAATTCATTTTAACTTTTTTTAACGCCAACTTTAACGCTCATTTAACACTCAAAAAAAAATAATAATTTGGGCGCTACCACAAGGGTCGGGCTATTCATTTCAAGTCCTCGGTCGTTCCTCCCTGTGGGCTTTCCATTGCTATCCCTAGCGCACTTAACATTAAAGTGTAGTAATTAATAACTAGCTTTAATATTACCCTAAAAAATTTAAATCACTTCTTTATCTTTGTGGTTCATTATGCAGCAAACTTTTTATAAATACCAAGGAACAGGGAATGATTTTGTGATGATTGATAATCGTCAGCAAACATTCGATAAAAACGATACCAAACGCGTTGCCTTTTTATGCGACCGCCGATTTGGAGTAGGAGCAGACGGATTAATTTTACTAGAAAACCATCCAGAACACGATTTTAAAATGGTGTATTACAATGCCGATGGTAATGAAAGTACCATGTGTGGTAATGGTGGGCGATGTTTAGTCGCTTTTGCTAAGCAATTGGGCGTTATTAAAGATAGAGCCGTTTTCGAGGCTATCGATGGTTTACATCACGCCACTGTAGAAGGCGATATTGTTAATTTACAAATGCTAGATGTGTCTAAAATCGAAACCCATAAAAACCATGTGTTTTTAAATACAGGGTCTCCGCATCATGTACAATTTGAACCTAATATTGAAGATTTTAGTATTAAAACCAAAGGCGCAAATATTCGCTATGGCGCACTTTATAATGAGGCCGGTACCAATGTTAATTTTGTAAAAAAGCAATCGGATACAGAGTTTAGAGTGCGAACTTACGAGCGCGGTGTCGAAGACGAAACGTTATCTTGCGGAACAGGTGTAACAGCCGTAGCTATTGCTATGCATTATATTGGTGAAACCGAAAAAAACTTAGTTAATTTAAATGTCCAAGGCGGAAAACTAAAAGTAAGTTTTAATGTTGAAGACGGCATTTATAAAAATGTATGGCTAAGTGGTCCTGCAAAATTGGTTTTTAAAGGTAGTATATGATTACTCTAAAAGGCGAAAACATATATTTACGTGCTTTAGAGCCCGAAGATTTGGACTTTATCCATACCATCGAAAACGATGAGTCTATTTGGGAAATTAGTAATACCCAAACCCCATATTCTCGGTTTTTAATTAAACAGTATTTAGAGCATGCGCACAAAGATATTTTTGAAGTAAAACAATTAAGATTGGTTATTTCAAGTTATAACGATGTGGCATTGGGAATGATTGATTTATTCGATTTCGATTTTAAAAACAGAAGAGCAGGCGTGGGGATTTTGGTTAAAGAACCTAACAATAGATTAAAAGGCTATGGTAGCGAAGCTCTAAAACTATTAATCAACTATAGTTTTAAGCATCTCGATTTACATCAGTTATACTGTAATATTTCAGAAGAAAATGATGCCAGTATCAAACTGTTTTCAAATCAAGGTTTTAAAGAAATAGGACTAAAAAAA
Source organism: Algibacter sp. AS12 (assembly GCF_046736315.1). NCBI lineage: Bacteria > Pseudomonadati > Bacteroidota > Flavobacteriia > Flavobacteriales > Flavobacteriaceae > Algibacter > Algibacter sp. AS12. Next base: position 6,882 of record NZ_CP151841.1, on the reverse strand, counting down.
GACTGGAACTATGTAAATGGTTCTTATAAAAACGAATACTTATACCAGCTTATTAATAAATAGATGTACATAAAAAAAATACTCTTAGCAATTTTAGTTATTGGCCTTATTGTGGCTGCTTTTTTCGCCAATTTTGTTTACAAAGCCATGTTAAAACCAAACACAGCTTTTAATAACGAAAGCGCCTATATTTATGTCCCAACGGGAGCAAACTATCAAGATGTTCGTACTCAGTTGGAACCTTTATTGGAGGATATAGAGTCGTTCGATGATTTAGCCGAACGTAAAGAGTATAATAAATACGTTAAGGCAGGTCGTTTCCAAATAAATAAAGGGATGACTAATAACGATATTATAAACTCTATTAGAAGCAAAAATTTGCCAATAAAAGTATCTTTTAATAATCAAAGTACACTCGAAAAATTAGCAGATCGTGTTTCAAAAGAAATTGAAGCAGATAGCATTTCCCTTTTAAATGCCATGAAGGATAGCGCTTTTTTAAGCGAAAACGGTTTTAAAGAGCCTACAGCTTTAGGTATGTATTTACCAAATAGTTATGAGTTTTTCTGGAACACATCTGCCGAAGATTTTAGAGCACGTATGTTAAAAGAATACAAACGATTCTGGACCGATGCTAAAATTAAAAAGGCAAATGCCATTGGTTTATCGCAAGATCAAGTTATCGCATTGGCGTCTATAGTGTACGAAGAGTCTAAACAAGCATCGGAGCAGCCAAGAATTGCTGGTGTTTATATGAATAGGATACGTATAGGTATGCCACTTCAAGCAGACCCTACTTTAAAATTTGCGGCTTACCAACTTCCTAAATACAAAAACACGGTTATAAAACGCGTGCTTAATGTTCATAAAGACATTAATTCGCCTTATAATACGTACAAGAATAGAGGCTTGCCTCCAGGACTTATCGCCATGCCAGATATATCGGCCATAAATGCGGTATTAAACTATGAAAAGCATAGTTATTTATATTTTGCTGCCGATGCTAAACGTTATGGCTTCCATAAGTTTGCTAAAACCTTAGCGCAACATAATGTAAATGCTAGAGAGTATCAGCGTTATTTATCATCTCAAGGTATAAATAAATAGTGCGTTTTTGGGCTTTAAAACATATTATGCTTTTTGGTTTGATGCCGTTGGCTTCTTTTTCGCAATCTAAACTAAATGCCTTTTTAACCCCAAGCGACACGCTTAATAAACCACGCCGAAATACTGTGGTTATTACCGAAGCTGCTATAGGTGGCTTAACTTTGGTTGGACTAAATCAACTGTGGTATGCCGATTTCGAACAATCCAAGTTTCATACCACAAACGATAATAATCAGTGGTTACAAATGGATAAATTAGGACATGCGTTTACGTCTTATCAACTAGGAAAGCATGGAACTCAATTATTACATTGGAGCGGTGTTAACAAAAAGCATCAATTAATTTACGGAGCTACTTTAGGTTTTTCATTTTTATCGGCTGTTGAAGTGTTAGATGGATTTTCATCCGAATGGGGATTTTCATGGGGCGATATTATGGCCAACGGAGCAGGAACAGGACTCTATATTGGGCAAGAATTACTATGGAAAGAGCAACGAATTGCCTTAAAATACAGTTTTCATCAAACTAAGTTCGCCAAGCAACGTCCAGATAAACTCGGTGAAACCTTCCTAGAGCAAACCTTAAAAGATTACAACGGACAAACCTATTGGCTTAGCGCAAACATTCATTCTTTTTTTAAAAAAAGTAGTGTTCCTAAATGGCTAAATGTAGCGGTTGGCTATGGTGCCTATGGAATGCTAACAGGGGTGGAAGTTGTTGATAGTCAATTAATAAAAACCAATGGGGGCTATAGACAATACTATTTAAGTTTGGATGTAAATTTAAAAGAAATTAAAACAAACTCTAAGCTTTTAAGGTCTGTTTTCGATGTTCTTAACATGATAAAAATCCCTTTTCCAACCTTAGAATTCAATAAAAATAAGGCTGTATTTCATCTATTCTACATATAGAAAGTGTACTTAATCGATTAATTTTGAAGTTATTGAAAAAAGGTGTACTTTTGCACGCTCAAATTTCACGGTGTATATAATTTGTATATATATCGAAAAAATTTAAAATTATGATAAGGAATATTGGAAGATTCGTAACTATTACGCTTACAATATTAACACTATTGTATGTGTCGTTTCAATCAAATGAAACAATCGATTTAAGCAAGTACTCAACTGAAGGTTTAGACTTAAATTACACAGTTAGTAATATTGCTGCTGTGAACGAAAATGAATCGGAGTTATCGGATTCTGATTTTGAATTCTCACCTTACTTAGGAAAATCTTTTGTTGGTTTTAAAGAGGCCTTGGCTTTTAAAGAGTCTGGAGGCGATTATTCTAGTGTAAATACTTACGGGTATTTAGGTAAATATCAATTTGGCTCTGAAACATTAAAGCTTATTGGTATACATAACCCTGAAAAGTTTCTAAAAAGCCCAAAGCTACAAGAAAAAGCATTTATTGCTAATTCTGCACGAAACAAATGGATTTTAAGAAGAGATATTAAAAACTTTGTTGGTAAACGCATTAACGGTATTATTATAACAGAATCGGGTATGTTGGCTGCAGCGCATCTTGCCGGCCCAGGAAGTGTTAAAAAGTACTTAAGGAGCTACGGTTTGGATAATTTTGCAGATGGCTATGGAACTACCGTACACTATTACATGAAACGTTTTTCTGGTTATGATACCTCTTTTGTTAAAGCAAATAGAAAAGCTAAAGCTATATAATAGGTTTTAACTTTTATGAATTATAAATATGGTAGGTCTTTTATGAAGGTCTACCTTATTTTTTTTCCATTGGTTTGCGGTTTGGGTTTTTATAAACTCGGTGCTTAAAGTGATATCGCAGGCTACACAAATATCGGTGTTGTTCTCCAAAACAGCCGAAAGGTCTTCAAGCATTTTGTTATTCCTATATGGTGTTTCAATAAAAATTTGCGATTGGTTTTGCTCGAACGATAAACGCTCTAAACGTTTAATTTCTGCTTTTCGTTCAGCTTTATCTATAGGCAAATATCCATTAAAAGTAAAACTTTGTCCGTTCATTCCAGAACTCATAATAGCCATTAAAATAGAAGATGGTCCTACTAGTGGAACTACTTTTATGTTTTTTTGATGGGCAATTTTTACAACATCGGCTCCAGGATCTGCTACTCCCGGACAACCTGCTTCAGAAAGTAAACCAACATCTACGCCATTTAAACACGGATGTAAAAATGTAGGTAAATCTGCTTCATCTGTAAATTTATTTAAATGAAACATGTTTAATGATGGCTGCGATTTTTCCGGACTTATGCGTTTTATAAAGCGTCTTGCAGTTTTGTCGTTTTCAACAATAAAAGTGTCTATTTTATCTATGGCTTGTTTTACGCTAATAGGTAAAACTTCTAATGGTTCGTTGTCGCCTAAGGTTGTTGGTATAAGGTATAATTTACCGATTTTGTTAGTCATTTAATTTATCATAAGTTTTTTAATGGCTTTTGAATGGTCTTTCGTTGTAATTTCAATGAAATATAATCCTTGTGCGTAATTTTTTGTGGAATGGGTTATTGTTTTCTGATTTGGTTTGGTAATAGTTTTAATGTTTTGTCCGTTAATATTTAAAATAGTAATTGTGTTAACTTGGTTGTAGTTTTTAGTCAAATCTATTTTAATATAGTCTTCAGATGGATTAGGAAACATTTTAAAATGGTCTGTAGTTTTTACATTTGTGGTACTTAAGGAAGGATCCTGAATTTTATAAACCGTGGAGCCACCTGCAATATACAATTCACCATTAATATCTTCTCCAAATGTAGTCCAATTGTGTTTGTTTGTAGGTGTTTGTAGGCTCATGGACCAATTTCCTTCTGTATTGGTTAATAGTCCTATTTCTCCACTACAATAATCGGCAAAAAAATATTTTCCTGTAAAGCTTGAAAACGTAGAGCCTCTGTAAATGTAACCTCCGGTAATAGAGCATTTTCCACCTGAATGATTATATTCTGCAATCGGTTTTATAGTGCTGTTAATACCTCCAGTAGGGCAATTGCCTTGGTCGTTAAAAGGATTGCTGCCTTCAAAACATCGCCAACCATAATTGTCTCCCGGAGTTCCGGAGCCGTTAACTCTATTAATTTCCTCAATTAAATATTGTCCAACATCTGCAATCCATAGGTCGCCATTGTTTTTATCAAAAGAAAACTTCCAAGGATTTCGTAAACCAATAGCGTAAATCTCAGGTCTAGGGTCTGTTGGTTCATTGGCCGATGCTGCATACGGATTGGTACTAGGTATAGAGTAAAGGTTGCCACTTACATCAATTCTTAGTAATTTTCCAAAAAGACTAGAGGTGCTTTGTGCTCTATCTGAGGGATCACCACTGCTACCACCATCGCCAACAGCAATATATAAAAAGCCATCTGGTCCAAAAGCTATTTTTCCTCCGTTATGATTCCCAAAGGGTTGCTGGTACGATAATAAGGTAGTGCCATTGGTGTTGGCTATATCTGGATTACTACTTACTGTATATCGTGCAATTATTGTGTTTGGTTTTCCTGTGCTGGTATTGTCTGTGTAGTTTACATAAAATCTTCCTGTAGAAGCATAGTCTGGAGCAAAAGCTAGTCCTAATAATCCGCGTTCTCTACCAGCGCCAACACGACTTGAAATATCCAAAAACGGTGTAGTATTAACGCTGCCATTTTCGTTTAAAATTTTTATTACTCCAGATTTTTCAATAATAAACAGACGGGAGTCATCAACAGTATTGGTAATAGAAATTTCGACAGGCTGCGAAAATCCTGAAGCAAAACTAACGAGATTAACAGATTGCGATAACAATATAGTGCTGTAAAAACAACATGTAATTAGAAAAGTTAGTGATTTCATGGTGTCTCTTTTCACGTAAAGTTAATAAATAAGACCCTAATTAATTGAGAAAGATAAAATTAGATAAGATGGCTTGCAATAACATCGCAGGCTTCATCTAACATTTGGTATACATTTTCAAAACCATGATCACCGCCGTAATATGGATCTGGAACTTCGTAATTTTTACCTTCGTGTACTTCGTTTAAAATAAGTTTTACTTTTGCAATGTCTTCATTGTGTCTAGCCAACTTAATAACGTTGTTGTAATTAGATTGATCCATAACATAAATCAAATCAAATGTATCAAAATCGGTAACATTGAATTGTCTGCCTTTTAAACTAGAAATATCTAAACCATATTTCCTTGCAACGGCTATAGAGCGGGTATCTGGAGCAGCACCACTATGGTAGTTGGCAGTTCCGGCAGAATCCACTATAAAATCTTTTGAAAGTTTTGACTTTAAAATACCTTCAGCTAGAGGAGAACGACAAATGTTTCCTAAGCAAACCATTAAAATTTTAGTCATGATAATTGTATTATCTTAAACAGAAAGTTTTTTACCAATATCCTCAACATATTTTCTAAATTGTTTATCTGTTGAAGATAGGTTGTCAACGGTTTTACAAGCATGTAAAACGGTTGCGTGATCACGCTTTCCTATTTGAGAACCAATACTTGCCAATGATGCCTTAGTGAATTTTTTAGCAAAAAACATGGCTAATTGACGTGCTTGAACAATGTGGCGTTTTCTGGTTTTAGACTGCAGTGTATCAATATCCATTTGGAAATAATCTGATACCACTTTTTGAATGTAGTCTATTGAAACTTCACGTTTTGTGTTTTTTACAAATTTTTCGACAATAACGCGAGCCAAATCAATTGTAATTTCTTTTTTGTTGAAAGATGATTGCGCAATTAAAGAAATAATAGCGCCTTCAAGCTCTCTAACATTAGATTTAATGTTTTTGGCAACGTAATCTATAATATCGTCTGGCATTTCAACACCATCGCGATATAGTTTGTTTTTTAATATGGATACGCGAGTTTCAAAATCAGGATTTTGTAATTCTGCTGAAAGTCCCCATTTAAAACGCGATAATAAACGTTGTTCTATATCTTGCATATCAACCGGAGCTTTATCACTTGTTAAAATAACTTGCTTTCCGTTTTGATGTAAATGGTTAAATATATGGAAGAATACATCTTGTGTACCTGTTTTACCAGATAGGAATTGTACATCATCAATGATTAGAACATCAATAATTTGATAAAAATGAATAAAATCATTTCTATTATTCTTCTTAACGGCATCAATATACTGTTGTGTAAATTTTTCAGCCGAAATATATAAAACTGTTTTTTCTGGATATTTATCTTTAATATCTACACCTATAGCGTGCGCTAAATGTGTTTTTCCTAAACCTACACCACCAAAAATTAATAATGGATTGAATGATGTACCACCAGGTTTATTGGCAACCGCTAATCCTGCGCTTCTTGCTAATCTGTTAGAATCGCCTTCTAAGAAATTTTCAAAACTATAGTTTGGATTAAGCTGAGATTCTATTTTTACATTTCTAATTCCAGGAATAACAAAAGGATTGCGTAACTCTGGACTTTTATTGTTTAAAGGAACATCAACATCTTGAGATTTTAAAGCACCTCTATTAGCACTAGGAATTTTTTCAGTAAACGGTTGTTTGTTACCATATGTGTTTTCCATTTTAATAATGTAAACCAATTTGGCAGTTTCCCCTAACTCCTTAGTAAGTGATACTTTTAAGATTTTAACATAATGTTCTTCTAACCATTCGTAAAAGAATTTACTAGGCACTTGAATACTTAATGACGTGTCAGTAAGTTTAACTGCTTTGATTGGTTCAAACCAAGTTTTGTATGCTTGCGGTTGGATATTATCCTTTATAAATTCGAGACAGTTATTCCAAACCGATTGCGCAGTTACACTCAT